>SZPB01000123.1 GCA_030263535.1 Cytophagia bacterium CHB2 | reverse complement strand
GCCGCGAAGCAGATTTCTTGTTTTTCACAAGGGCTCCTGATTATGTGGTTGTCTGCCTTCAAGATAGGAGCCATCAGAAAAATTTCAACTAAATTTAGGGTAAAATCGATTACACCGGTTGCCTTCGCTATGGGCTAACACAACAAACATGCCACTTTCCGGCAGTGTGCTTTCACGCGATAACCGGCTGTTTCTTGGCGGGAGAGTTTTACAGACAACGTCAACAGCGCGGGAAAAACGGTGGCAACGCGGCTATCGCGATGGCGGGAGAGCTACTACCTGAATTTTGCACGACAATTGTTCTCACCTCCGCCAGCGATTGATCCCGCAACAGCGGGAGCAGGCGAAGAGGCACAAATCGTCTGAAGACCATAGGCGTCAAGCTAAAAGATGTCGCCAGTCCCCAACGGGGCGATATCCGTTTTCTATTCTGCCCTTTCAGGGCGATTCTAATAATTGGAATCAATCGCGATCCCAGGGTTTCACCCTGGGCTATCACCTCACGCTCCTTCGGAGCTTGCAAGAATGCCCTTAGCTTGACACCTTTGGCCTTTAGGCGACTTCATCCCGAACAATTCAGGACTGAGAATTTATTCTCAGGCGGAGGCTTCACAGGATTCCCGCGGGATGACAAAAGGCGGGCGTATTCTTTACGATTGCAGCCTTGTTCCCGCAATCATGCAACAAAAAAAGGCGAGTTTTATCTCGCCTTTTTAAAAACGACTGCTCTTGCGAATGAATGAATTTACTGCACCGCTGTTGCTCGACCGTCAGCCGCGGCATTTATTCCGCGCTCAACAGTTGCCTTCCAACCGGCGCCTGAACGGTGAGCCTTTTGACCCACAATTGCACGTCGCCAAGGTTGATACTGATTTCCTCTGCAGGAGTGTTGCCAACCGTCCAGCCGCGGAACGGGCCGCGTTTGTAAATGTCGTCGTCATTGGTGCCCCAAAATCCGCAGCCGCGCCCGGTCAACAAGAAACTGTAGCCAACGTTGTTGCGCATCGACTGGCTGGGCCGGTCATATTCTTCCTGCATCGTTATGTGTTGGATGCCGGGGAAAGCGCTGTTGCGGTGCTCGCCGGCGGCGCAATCGTCCTCCATCGGCACGATGGCAATCGGCATGCTGTCGCTCAACGGCCAGAGCGCAATCGGACTTTCCAAAACGTACGTCGTGTCGATGAGATTGACATCGGCATAAAAAACCAGCCGTCCGGCCGCGTCGCGCCGGCGCCCGCCGTTGAACAGGTGCGTCGTCACCGGTTGCACGTGATCTTCCGGTCCGTTTCCTTCGCGAATGAAGATTTCGAATTCCTCGAAACCGAAATCATCCCGATCGTCATGCACGCGCACTTTCGTCACCGCCAGATAGTGTTGCGCCTGGCCGCCGTGAGACGCCGGATTTCCTCCGTTTGCCCGCGCCGCCGCTGCCGCGCGCTCGAGTTCTTTGAAAACCCGGGAATCCTTTATGACTTTCGGCCACGCGCTTTCCGTGCGATCTTGCACGCTGACCAGCGCCAGCGGAAACGGCAGCCCCTTCTGCTTCGCCTCTGCTTTCACGATATTTTCGACTTTGACGGTTTTCTGCTCGCGGTCGAAAACATACGCCGGGAAAGCTGGTTCATCCCCATAAAAACGGTCGGGATCGAGCGCCACGCGCAGCGCCTGGCTGTTTGCGGACGATGAGCCGCGACAGGCTTCCACTTCGACTTCGTAAATCCGCCCGTCGCTGTCGAGCCGCGCAGGAAAATGTTTTTGCAAACGCAAATCCGCCAACGCCGCCGGCGCGCGCTTCATGTCACCATTAAAACGCGCCGCAAGCGCGCCTTCGTTTTGCGCCAGATACTGCGCGATCTCTTGCAAATCGCCTTCGAGATTGCTGGTTTTGGTTGCCTGTAATGCAGCACCGGATGTCGCATTCGGGTCGAGCGTAAAATCACTATCTTTTTGACATGCCGTCATCGCCAAACCCGACAACAGAATCAGGACGAGTGTTCTCATGGCAAATCTCCTTTCTTGTTTGAAGTGAATGAACAACTGTCGTCGCTTGATCATCAAACAAGAACGATACCACTCTGGCGCAGACTGGTTTTTAACGAATCAATTATTTGTTTTTATACGGCGGGGAAAGAAGGTGGGAAAAACTTCTCGCAACGGAATCGGTGGCAACGAAGCATATCATGGTAGCATCAACACTACCCCGAAAACGCCAGCCCGGTAGCTATTCTATCGTTTGTTGAACTCTTTCAGAATTCTATTGGCCGTGGCAGTTTACCGAGGGTGCGCTGCACGCGACCTTCGGCTGTGTTGTTGAATGCCTTCGGCGTATTCACAAAGTCCCAGCAGAACAACACGAAATCATTTTTCTTATGCCGCCGACTGAACCCGTCGCCGCCGGTTGAGCCTCTCACCGGTGGCTGAGCCTGTCGAAGCCAGCCAGCCTCACACAAAATCCTCACGCTTGATGCCATACTGTTTCATCTTGTCGATGAGATTCTTTTTATACATGCCCGCCCGGCGCGCCGCTTCCGAAATATTGCCGTTTGTTGCGGTGAGCAGCCTGCCGATAAACTCGCGCTCGAACGCCTCAATTGCCTGCTGTTTCGCGGCATTGAAATTGGGTTCCGCCAGATTCGGTTTGGGATCACCGGGAGCATCCGACAGCGAAAGCGGCAGATCAGTAATTTCGATACTCTCCTGCTCCGCCAAAATCACCGCGCGGTTGATCGCGTTTCTCAGCTCGCGCACATTTCCCGGCCAGTGATAACGCAGCAGCCCGGCATTCGCTTCGGCGCTGAATCCGGCGATTTTTCTTTTATGCTCCGCAGCAAATTTCTCCAAAAAATGTGCGGCAATCTCGGGAATATCTTCGCGCCGTTCGCGCAGCGCCGGCACGCGAATTACAAAACCTTCCAGGCGATAATAAAGATCGGGATAAAATCCGCCTTTCTTGATCAACTCCGGCAAATCCGGATTGGCGGCAGAAAGCAAGCGCACATCGGTTTTGCGAATTTTCATTTCGCCCAAGCGGCTGAACTCGCCGGACTCCAAAACGCGCAGCAGTTTCGTTTGAAACGCCAGGCTGGTTTTGGCGATTTCATCGAGAAAAATCGTGCCCCCGTCCGCCATTTCGAAGACGCCGGCTTTCTCCTTGTCCGCGCCGGTAAATGCGCCTTTGGTGTGGCCAAAAAGCTCGGAGATCAGCAAATTCTCATCCGGCAGCGCCGCACAATTCAGCGGGATGAACGGCTGCTCCCGACGCAGGCTTTTGCGATGAAGCTCGCGCGCGATCAATTCCTTGCCGCTGCCGGTTTCGCCGATGATCAGCACGGGCGAATCGGTGCGCGCCACTTTTTCGATTTGATTGACGACTTCCAGCATGGCTAAGCTCTTCAGGCCTTTCAGCTCGTCATAGCCTTCGCTTTGCGCCAACTGTTCTTCCAGTTGCCGCAGGCGTTCGACCTGCCGGCGCAGCTTGACATCTTTTTGCGCCGCCTCGGATTGCGCCCGCCGCCTCTCCAGTAAACTTTTCACGGAAACCGCGATCAGCTCCGCGAATTCGTTCAGCAACCGGCCGGTGTCCTCCTCAAACACGCCGGAGATATCACGATTGTCGATGTAGATCACACCAAAGCTTTTATCCGCATCGCGCAGCGGCGCACACGCCACGGAAAGCAACTGCAGCCGCGAGATGCTGGCGCTGGCGGTGAAAAGCGGATCATCCAGCGCATTCTTGATTACCACGTATTCGCCGCTTTTCAGCACGGATTGAATGATGGTGCGGCTGATCTCGAATTCCGGTTTCGCCAGATCTTTCTTATCAAGATGCCGCGCCGTTTCGAACAACAGCTCGCCGTTATCGCCGAGCACGGTAATCATGCCGCGCTCGGCTCCGGTCTGCTCAATGACTTTGTCCATCAAAATGGGCAGCAGCGCATTGAGATCGGTTTCCGCCACCAGGGCTTTGCCGATTTCAAAAAGTGTGCGATAGGTGGACATGATGGTTCTTATCAATCATGCTTTTTGCCGAATCTTCCGTTATACAATTTTTCAAACAGCTTTAAAAGCCTTGCCCACAGAAGTGGAAATCCCACAGAAAAAAGCCTTTTCTGTGGGATTTCAATTTTGTGAGCTGATTTTTTTAAAACTCTGTTCCCGGCCCCCGCACCACTCGTCCCGGCTTCGCGCCGGTGTGCTCGCCGTCTTTGAGAACCTGTTCGCCATTCACAAAAACATGCTGCACGCCGGTGGCATATTGCTGGGGATTTTCAAAAGTCGCGTGATCTTGAATCGTGGCCGGATCGAAGACGACGACATCCGCAAAATAACCGGGCGCGAGGCTGCCGCGTTTTTTGATTTTGAGATTGCCTGCGGGCAATGTGGTCAACCGGCGGATCGCCTCTTGCAACGAAATGACTTTTTCCTCGCGAACATATTTGCCCAGCAGGCGCGCAAAGTTGCCGTACGCGCGCGGATGCACGCTCGATTTCAGGAAATTGCCTTCCGGCGCTTGCGAGGCGGCATCAGAATCAAAGCTCACCCAGGGCAATGCGATTTGCTTTTTGATATTGTCTTCCGACATGAGAAAATAAACGGATTCGACGCGGCTGCCGTCCTGGATCACCAAATCAATTGCCGTTTCCGGCGGGGTGGAATTGCGCATGCTCGCGACTTCCGCCAGCGATTTGCCGGTGAGATATTTTAATGAATCCGATTTGAAGCCGACCAGTAAAACGTTTTCCGGGCCGGCATGCAGGAAAAGATTTTCCCATTCATCCGTCGGTTCCGTCATTTCTTTGATCACGCGCTTGCGAATCGCGGAATCTTGCAGGCGCTGCACCCAGGCTTGGTAGCCGCCTTCTTGCACCCACGGCGGCATCGCAGCGTCAAGTCCGGTGGCGCCGGCGGTGTACGTGTACATATCCGCCGTAATTTGCAAGCCCGCTGCGCGCGCGGATTCGATTCTGGCAATCACTTCATCCATCTTGTGCCAATTCGTGCGGCCGGCGGCTTTCAAATGATAAATCTCTGCCGGAATGTTTGCGGCGCGCGCGATCTCGATCAACTCATCAACCGATTCGAGCAGGCGATTGCCCTCGCTGCGTATATGCGAGATGTACATACCGCCATGTTCGGCTGCGACTTTACACAATTCAATCAGCTCATCGGTTTTGGCGTAAAATGCGGGCGCATAAATCAACGAAGAACCGACACCGAGTGCGCCTTCTTCCATCGCCTGCCGCACCAGGGCCTTCATTCGCTCCAATTCTTCCGGCGTGGGCGGGCGGTTGTCATAACCGACTTCGTGAATGCGCACGGTGGTTGCGCCGACAAACGAGGCGATATTCGTCGAGATGCCGCGCGCGGCGAGATAATCAAGATATTCACCCAGCGTCGTCCAGGGAATATCGTATTTGATATCGCCTTGCTGGGCTTTTTCTTCCTGTTTCATTTTTTCATCGAGTGGCCCCATGGACCAGCCTTCACCAAAAACTTCGAGCGTAACGCCCTGGCGAATGTCGCTTTGCGAGCGGCCGTCTTCGATCAAGCTCACTGTGGCCCAGCTCAACATGTTGATGAAGCCCGGCGCGACTGCCAGGCCTTGCGCGTCAATTTCCTGCTTGCCCACGGCATTCTCGAGCTTGCCGGCGGCGGCAATGGTATCCGCGTTGATGGCAATCGCGCCGGCGGCCGGCGCAGCGCCGCTGCCGTCGTAAATCATAGCGTTGCGGATGATAAGATCGTATTCGGTTTTGGGGGAACATGCGGAGAGCAACAACAAGATCACAAACAGGCGTCGAAACGACATAGACTTCCTCCTCACTTGATCTAACAAACAGAAGCATGCTTTGAAGTATGATACTTAAAAGTATATTTCATCGAATTAGCGGCATATTGAACTCTCAAAAGCCAAACTAGCGAAAGCCTTCACTTTGCAAAAGAGAAACCGGGTTCAACTGTTTTGTCTTCTGCTTATCCGTGCGAATCCGTGTTCATCAGTGGCTTGCATATCTTTTGGCTCGTCTTTTTGTTTGCAGCTTGCCGGGTTAAGAAAAACAAGTCGAGCCGAAGAAAATCGCCGCCAAACCCAATAACCCGCAGAGCCACGCGCCGAGCCGCCACATAAGCATTGATTGCTTGGCGCCGGACATCAGTTCTTCTTCTCGCTTGACGCTAATCAAAAATTTTCCGCCGCGAGCAGACTTTTGTATTACCAATTCGCCGTTGTGCATGGCCGCTTCGCCGAGAACATAAACTTCTGCGCCCAGCGGAATCGCTTCTTCCTCAAAATGATACTCGCGCGGCTGTCTTTCCTCCAGACTGGTGAGCCAGGGCGCATCCATCGCAAACGCGCCCATCGTGATCACCGAATCCGGCGCGCCTTCATCGGTTTCAATGCGTGAGAGGGTTTTCTCGGCAATGATTTCCGCGCCTTCGGGATCGACGAGAATGCGTCCGGTATAATCTTCCACCCAAAACGGCGCCAGGCGTTTTTCCTGCGCCAACACTTCAGAGCCTTCACGGGAATGACTGACTTTTGTTCTCTCGTCATCCTCGTAGAAGATTTCTTCAAATTCCCATTCGACTTTCATCGCATAATAAACACACGCCGTTTCCGACAACTCGGCTAACAACGGTTCATCACAAACGACGGTTCCCTTGACTTCAACCGGCGTGTGCAAAGCATGTTCGTCGCCTGTTTCTGCCAGCGCCCGCAACTCGGCTATCGTTGACGTTTCCGTGAGCCGTATCAACCCGAGCTTGCGCTTGTGCGAGGCGGAAACGATGAACAAAAGCGCGGCGACCGCGAGGAGGATAAGTCCAAGGATTGACATAATAGTGTTTGCCTGAAAACACAACCGCCCGAGCGGTCTCGTTATTTGTGGGCGGACACAGATTAACCGGGTAAAATCAAATATCAAGCTTTCAACTGAACGGATATTATTAAAGCTACGGCCTCACAAAACTCTCGCGCCCGCCCACCACCGTGCGCAAGACGTTCACCTCCGGAATGTTCACCGGATCGATGGCAAAAATATCTTCAGAGAGCACAACGAAATCCGCGAATTTTCCGGGCTCAAGCGTGCCGAGCTTGGTTTCTTGAAAACCGGCAAAGGCATTGTTCGCGGTGTAGCAACGCAATGCTTCCTCCACTGAAATTTTTTCCTGAGGCACCCAGCCTTCGGGATTTGCGCCGTCAAGCGTGCGGCGGGTAACTGCCGAATAAATTCCCAACAACGGCGGCAGCGGCGCGACGGTCCAATCCGAGCCAAAAGTCAGGCGCGCGTTAGCGTCGAGCAATGACCGAAAGGCATAGGTTGTTTTGATGCGCTCGGCGCCAATGCGCTTTTCCGCCCAGCGGCCGTCGTCGATGGCATGATAGGGTTGCATCGAAGGAATTACGTTCATCGCGCCAAAGCGCGCAATCGCAGCAGGCGTAAGATGCTGGGCATGCTCGATGCGGAAGCGGCGGTCGCGAGCACCGTTGGTTTGCGTTGCTTCTGCAAAAACATCCAGCAGCCAATCATTGGCGCGATCGCCAATGGCGTGCACAACAACATGCAAACCCGCAGAATCCGCCGCGATGATCCAATCGTGCAGCGCCGTCGTGTCGGTGGTCAACAATCCCGAAGTCTCAGGCGCATCATCGTAAGGTTGATAAAACCACGCGGTAGTCGAGCCGAGCGAGCCATCCACAAATCCTTTCAAGCCGCCCCAGCGCAGCCAATCATCGCCGCGGCCGTTTGCTTTCACATATTCCGCGAGGCGCGGCCAGGTGCCGAGCGGCACACAGGAATAAATGCGCAGAGTCAATTCGCCTTTTTCGTGCGCGCGGCGATATGTGGCCAAATCTGCCCAGCCGCCGAAACTGCCCATGTCGTGCACTTGCGTTACGCCATGCGCAGCGGCATGCGCCATGGCGCGTGCCAATGCTTCATCATATTGCGCTTCGGTGGGATCAGGTATCACGCGATAAACCGGGGACATGGCTTCGTCTTTGAGAACGCCGGTGGCCTCGCCGGTTACGGCGTCGCGCACGATCGTGCCGCCGGCAGGATCCGGCGTGTTGCGATCGATCTGCGCCAATGCCAATGCCTTCGAATTCGCCAACGCCATGTGTCCGTCGAGGCGATTGACGAACACGGGATGATTCGGCGTAACTTGATCGATCCACTCGCGCCTCGGCAGCTCGCCGCCCCAGGTTTCGTGATCCCAATCGCCGCCCGTGATCCATTGGCCCTCGGGGAGATTCTTGGCAAAATCAGCGATGCGCTGCGCGAACTCCTGCGGCGATTTGGCGTCGCGCAAATCAACGCTGGCAAGCTGAAAGCCGCCGCTCATGAAATGCGTGTGGTTGTCGATGAAACCCGGCGCCACCAGCTTACCGCCGAGATCAATGACAGTCGTGTTGTCACCGCGATACTTGTCGATTTCTTGTATGGAACCCACCGCCAAAATTTCTCCGTTGCGAACGGCAAGCGCCTCTGCGCGTGAGGCATTTGCAATGCCGGTCCAGATCGTGGCGTTGGTATAAATCTTTTCCGCCGGTGGTTCCGGCGTTTGGCAGGCAGTCATAGCTAGACTCACGCAAATGATAAAAATCAAATAGAAGGTTTTCATCCTCACTCCCGAGATTTGAGCACATCAATACAGAAATAAATGACGTCAGTCTTTTTAGAGCGGTCGATTAACACATCCTCGCAGCAAAAATTTTTGTCAAACCTGCTCAATCTGTTTTAAACTGTTAATGCTGCGGCCAGGCCGCAGCAGAACGGCAACAAATGCCGCTTTTCCTCATCAAATTTTACGAGGAGTGCGTCGTTTACCGCATCTACTTCACCCGCAATTCGCTCGCTTTCACTTCGTGTTTCCACGCCAGCTTGCCGGTTTTATCATAGCATTCCATCGTCAATTTGCGGTCGGTGCGCGGGCCTTCGAAACGCAACAGCCCGAAGTTGTGCTGGTTGTCGAACAATGTTCCGGTCACGCGCGCAGGATTGTTGGCATCTCGATCGGCTTTATAAGTACCGGCAGTCAGCGAGGAATTCGTGTAATCATACAGGGGATAAAAACCTTCGGGCTGAATTTTGATCAACTCCGTGATGTGCCGGTCGCCGGAGAGAAAGACCACGCCGTAGACTTTCTGTGTTTGCAACCATTGCAGAAATTCTTGCTGCTCATACGGAAACTTGGTAAACGATTCTCCGGGTGACATGGGATTGAGCATTTGATTGCCGGCAACGATCATCTTGAAAGGCGCGCGGCTGGCGGTCAACGCATCTTTCAGCCAGCGCATCTGCGCCGCGCCGAACATGACGCGCAGGGAATCGCGTGAGTAATTGGGCGAGCGATGATAGCGATTATCCAGCATGAAAAATTCGATATCATTCCAGGTGAAATTGAAGAACACGCCGCGAACGTCATCATGGCCGTAAGCAGGATTGACCCAATATGACTTGAAGATTTCCAGCGCCGGCTGTTTCATGCGATAGGTCCAATCCGCATCGTTCGGGCCGTAGTCATGATCATCCCAAATCGCGTAGTTTTGCGTGGCCGCAAGCAATGCCTGCATTTCCGGCAAGGCGCGCGTGTGCGCATAGCGCGCCTTCATTTGCGCAACAGAGAAGAAATCCGGTTCGCGGTAATAAACATTGTCACCCAGCCAGAGCATGAGATCCGGCTGCTTGGCAGCCATCGCCGTAAAAATTTCATGATCACTGCCGTAGGGTTTTCCAGGGCGATCATGACTCTCCTGATTGACATACGCGCACGAGCCGAACATCACAGTGAAGGCCGGTGGATCCGTGCGCCATTGCCAAAAGGATTGCGTCTGAAAGGCGAGGCGATACGGCCGGGGCGCGAGTTTGCCGTCGATATACAGTTCATAATTGTACTTCGTGCCCGGTTCGAGCAAACTCAAAATCACCTGCGCGACGTAATCGCCTGCTTTCGTCGTTTTCACCAACTCGCTCAATGCCGAGGTTTGCGGTTGGCCTTCGACCCAATAGCGAAACTGCACGTCTGCGGGCCGCGTGGTTTGCACCCACAAAGACGCTTCCGTCATTTCGGCATAACCTGCCATGGGGCCGGATCGCAAAAGCGTATTGTGACTGTCTTGATTGAGAGGCTGTTGAACAAAAGGCGCATTCGTTTGCGCCGCGAGCGCCGCAGCGAAGCCAAAAACCGCAGCGCAGAAACAACGCGAAACTCTGCGTCGACACGTTGTCGTCATGATTTCCTTTCCTCGATTTGAACGTATGTTAGTCAGACCGTGAGGCGCTTCCGCGCAACACGTCATCAATCACATTTTGCGGCGGCTCAATCAACTTGCCGGAGTCGCCGACAAACACGCCAAGTGAATAATCGCGCGCGAGCAGCTTGCCGGTGTCGGCATTATAGATCTCATGCCACCACGCGCCACGCACTTTGCCCAACTCACAAATCCAACTCACGATTTTGATGTTGTCATTATCAAAAGCCGGCTCGAAATATTCGATCTCATGCCCGCCTTGCAACACACGCCAACCGTAATGTCGCGCTCGCTCGAGGGGATGCCCGGCCGCGCGCAACGCATCGAAATAAGCCTGCTCGATCCAATGCAAATAAACCGCATGATGCACATGTTGCGCGGTGTCGACTTCATGCGTGTTCACGCGGCGGGCGGAGAGGTAGCGATAGGCCTCTTCCGTTTTGCGAGCTTGCGGGATGCGTATATCAAGAGACGGCAACTCATTGGTGGGTTGAAAGGCGTCGTGAAATTCAGGCGGGATGCGCAGCGGCTGGCCGGTGTTGAGATTCAGATAAACCCAGTTAACGCGGGCGCGCGCAACTTGCGCGCCATCGCTGACGCGAGTGAGAGTGTATTCGCGATGCGAGGTCACACGCTTCATGTCGGAAACCCAGGTCGTCACCTCGATTTCCTCGCCATAAACCGCGTTTTGATAATAACGAATTTTGAGTTGTCGAATAACCCATCCGGTGCCGTTTGTGCGATACCATTGCGGGCTGTAGCCGGCGTCAGTTGAGGCTTCGATGGCGGCTTCTTGCATGTATTTCACAAAAACCGCGTTGTTCACGAGGTTGAAGAAATCAAGCTCGTAATGGCGCACACGAAAACGGCGGACATATTGGCGCGGCAAACCTCCTCCTTTCCCAAAAAAGATTGCGCGCAAGATAAACAGGTTTCTTCAGGAAGTCAAGACAGGGATAAAGTCACCTTTTAATAAAGCCTTCTTCAAAAAATTGCGCAGCTTGAAATTTTGGAGGCCAGTGAACTCTTCGCTTTGCAATGATACAGAGTTTTGTTAACTTTTGTTGAGGATTTACAGCTTGCGGCTGGAACGCTGCCAGGTGGCATTGTTATTCTATTTGGATCATCTCACCGAAGCGGAGGAAGCATGATCGCCTTCATCACCGGAGGCACGGGTTTTATCGGCAGTTTCTTGGCGCAAAGTTTAGTCGAAGCTTGTCACCAGGTTCATTGTCTGGTGCGGCAAACCAGTTCATTGAAATGGCTGCAAAATTTGCCGGTGAATTACCTCTATGGCGATATTTTTAGCGGCGAGGCTTTGGCCGAAGCGCTGCGTGACGCAACGCATGTTTTTCATCTGGCCGGTGTTACCAAGGAGTTGACTCAAGCCGCGTATTTTCGCGCCAACGGCGAGGGCACACGCGCGATGCTGGAAGCGTGCAGCCGTCACGCGAAATATCTCGAACGCTTTGTTTATGTCTCGAGCATTGCCGCGGCCGGGCCGAGCAACGGCAAACAGCCCGTTACCGAAGCCGAGGCGCCACATCCGGTTTCGGTTTATGGCAAATCAAAATATGCCGGTGAGCTTGCCTGCGCGGAATTCAAATCGCGCTTGCCGATCACGATCGTGCGTCCGCCGATTGTCTATGGTCCGCGTGATCGCGACGTTTATGAATATTTCAAACAAGTGAAGCTCGGCATTCGCCTGCGGCCGGGCCGGCGCGAACGCTGGACCAGCATGATTCATGTGCATGATCTCGTGCGCGGCATCATCGCTGCCGGCACGCATCCACAAGCTGCCGGCGAAATCTACTTTCTCACCAATCCCGAACCTTATGAGTGGAATCAAGTCGGCGTGGCCATCGCGAATGCGATGAACAAAAAAACCATTTCGATTACTGTGCCGGAGACCATCACACCTGCCGTTGCCGCGATCAGCGAACTGGTTGCCAAGATAACCCGCAAACCCGCGTTGTTGAATTTCGACAAGATTCGCGAAATGAAACAATCCGGCTGGGCGTTCTCCGGCGAAAAAGCAAAGCAGCAAATTGGCTTTGAGACGGCAATTTCATTGGAGGAGGGATTGAAGCAAACGGTGGAATGGTATCGCGAGCATGGTTGGTTGTAGACAACTTTGCCCTTGCATCTCAAAACGCTGCTTCTATCTTTCATCCCCGCGTGAACGA
This sequence comes from Cytophagia bacterium CHB2, assembly GCA_030263535.1. Lineage (NCBI taxonomy): Bacteria > Pseudomonadati > Bacteroidota > Cytophagia > Cytophagia bacterium CHB2. The sequence continues at coordinate 3,274 of SZPB01000123.1, read as the reverse complement.
AACCGCCCGGGCGGTCTTTCTGGAATCCTTATTTTGACAATTTGATTGGGCCTTGTTCACTTAAACGCAGAAGGCGCATCCGGCGTCTCTAACGAAAATCTCATCAAACCTCAACCATGGAAAACGATCTTGCCTAAACTCACCTCTCTCCTCTTTGCCCTCACTTTTTTGTTGCTGAGTTGCAGCGATTCCAATCAGCAGAAACTTGTCGTTTATTCTCCCCACGGCAAAGAATTGTTGGAAGATTTTGCCAAACGTTTTGAAACCGCTTATCCCGGTGTCAAAGTCGAATGGCTTGACATGGGCGCGCAGGATGCGTTGGATCGCGTGCGCTCGGAAAAAGCCAATCCCCAAGGCGATATTTGGTGGGGCGCGCCGGCGCCTTCGTTCATGCAAGCGGCCCGCGAGGGATTGCTGCAACCCTATCGCCCGTCCTGGGCAGGGGCCGTGGATTCGGCTTTTCACGATTCGCAAGATTACTGGTACGGCACGTGGGTCACGCCGGAGATCATCATGTACAACAATCGCGCGTTGACGGCGGAAGCGGCGCCACAAGATTGGGACGAGGTGTTGTCCGAGCACTGGCGCGATAAGATCGTGTTGCGCGATCCTCTTGCCTCGGGCACGATGCGCGCGATTTTTTTTGCGATGATTTATCGCAATTATCGCCTCACCGGCAGCACGGCTGCGGGATTCGATTGGCTGCGCCGGTTGGACGCCAACACCAAGTCTTACGCGGCCAATCCCACGCTGCTGTATCTCGCGCTCTCGCGCGGCGAAGCGCAGTTTACGTTATGGAATCATCCCGACGTGCCGCTGCAATCGCAAACTTACGGCCATCCTTTCAGCTACGTTGTTCCGAAAAGCGGCGTGCCGCTGGTGCCGGAAGGACTCGCGATCATTGCAGGCGCGCCGCATCTCGAATTGGCCAAAACGTTTTATGAATTTGTGACGACGCCGGAGTCGTTCATCTATGCGGCGCAAAAATACTGGCGCATTCCGGCGCGTTCGGATCTCGACTTCTCCCAATTTCCACCCGAAACCAATCCTCAACAATTTCCGGCGCTGCCGCTGGATTGGAAGCTCTACGCCGATAGTTCTGAAAGCTGGATGAAGCATTGGGATGCGAATATTCGCAATCGAGGGAAGAAGGATTGAGGCGGGAGGCGAGGTCGGAGTAATGTTTATTCACAATGGATAATAACCAATTGATAATTTCTAATGGGTAATTGTAAAGGATGCGCATGGCGCGTGTTCGATTAGAAGGCATTCACAAATCCTATGGCAAGGTGGCGGCGGTGCGCGAACTGGCGCTCGATATCGCCGAGGGCGAATTCTTCAGCCTGCTGGGGCCGAGCGGCTGCGGTAAAACCACAACCCTGCGCATGATTGCGGGTTTTGAATCGCCGGAACAGGGCAAAATCTTTTTTAATAGTGAAGACATCACCGCCAAAGCGCCCAATCAACGCAATACCGGAATGGTGTTCCAAAGCTACGCCCTCTTTCCTCACATGACGGTGTTTGACAACGTCGCATTCGGATTGCGCGCCCGCAAAACCCCGTCCGCCGAGATTGCAACACATGTGCAGGAAGCTCTGCAACTGGTTGAGATGACGGCTTATGCCGGACGCCGCGTGACACAGCTTTCCGGCGGGCAGCAACAGCGGGTGGCGCTGGCGCGCGCGTTGGCGATCAAACCCGCGATTCTATTGCTTGATGAACCGCTTTCCAACCTCGACGCGAAATTGCGGCAAACCACGCGCGCCGAGTTGAAGCGACTGCAGCGGCGGCTTGGAATCACCACCATCTACGTCACACATGATCAAGAAGAAGCGCTCGCGCTCTCGGATCGCATCGCGATTCTGCATCACGGTGAATTGCAGCAAGTGGGCGCCCCAGAAGACATTTACATTTCCCCGGCCAATCTTTTTGTGATGAGCTTTATCGGCGCGAGTAATGTTTTAACCGGCCGGGTGGCTGCTCGTCACGGCGCCCGTCTCGACATTCAAGGCGCAGGATGGCAAGTCCAGCTTGAAAGCAACGCTGGTCAGAACTGGCCGAACGAGGTTGAGGTGAATCTTGCATTCCGTCCCGAGCACGCAACACTGCAACAGTCGCCGGCATCCGTCGCCGCCAAAACCGGCGAGACAATCTTCGTGGGACAATGCCGCGCGCTCGAGTACGCCGGCACGCATTGGCTGGCGCAACTTGCCATTGGCGATACGCTTTGCACGGCGCGCATTTCAGACGAAGAAAAGCATGCGCTATTTGCGGAATCGTCCAATACTCTCTCTGATAAGGCGATTGCGCTTAGCGTTCCACTGAAACATATCAGGTTATTTCAGCATCAAGCAGTCGCCGCCGAAAATGCGTGACGCAAAACCTCATCAACAAAACGAGGCGTTTGCAATCGGCTAATGTCCCGCGCAAGAATCGCCCGACAGATTTGTGATGTAACTTCGGAAATTCAGCGAATCGCGCTTCGATTTCGATGATGCGAGCGCACAGTTGCTTTAGGCCATAAGGCGCTCAAAGTTAGAATAAAATTCTGAAAGTTTATGGCGAATGATTTGTCGGCAGAACGATTCAAAATAATTCTGCCGATAAATCATCCTGTAAATCATCCTGCCAGAGTTTTTTCGGCGATGCTCGGCGACTTCGGCGCATTTCGGTGGAAAACTTTATCGCCGATGGTCACCGCGTTTCACCGAACAGTTATTTGCTGCTTCGCAGAAGCTTTGATTTGCAGCTTGTCTGCAAATCAAAGTAGTCGTTAGGCCCGCATTTAAAAAACCCTTTTCATTCACCAACTTCATCTCAAAAAATTTCACACATGCTGCCTCGAAACAAGACGAGCGTGCTGCTTCTGGGCGCGCTGGTGGCCGTGCTCGCGCTGACGATTTATTTTCCTCTCGGCACAATGTTGTATGAAAGTTTATGGGTGAACGGCCGATTCTCGTTCGCGCATTTTGTCCGCTTTTTCGATGTCAATCAGCCCGCGAATTTGCAAGCGCTGTGGGGCAGCGTCAAAATATCCGTGCTCAGCGTTCTTTTCAGTGCGTTCGTCGGTGTGCCGCTTGCGGTTTTGTTCACGCGTTTCGAATTCCCCGGGCGAAAACTTTTCGGCTTGTTTGTGACCTTGCCGATGCTGCTGCCGCCCCTGGTCGGCGTTATTGCTTTTTATTTTCTTATGGGCGAGACCGGCATTGTGCCGCGGCTGCTGCAAAAATTTCTCGACTTATCCACGCCGCCGCTGGTGATGCGCGGTGTGCCT
>SZPB01000122.1 GCA_030263535.1 Cytophagia bacterium CHB2 | reverse complement strand
AGAATGCCCAGCCCCGCCAACACAGTTTTGTCGACCGCCATGTACGAGAACGGGTACACGCCCACGCGCGAGAAAGCCATGGCCACGCCAAAGACCAGCCAACCCAAAATTTGAAACTGCCAGAACAGCGGGATTTTTTGCTGCAAGCGTTCGAGCATATCAAAGGGTTTTTTGTTTCTATTTTACCGGCAACGACACAAACCAGTTGATCAGTTCTTTGTTATCCACGATGCTCCACGAATGCGGATGCCGGCTGCCGTCCGGCAAATAGCCTTTGTCTGTCGTGAGGATCAACTCGGCTTGCTGATTTCCCATAAGATTCAATTCGTTGATGAGCGCGGCGAAATCGACAGCGTTCATGCTGTAGTAATCTTTTCTTCTCGTTGCCATCCACCATTTGACGTCCGGCTCGGTGTACGCGCGAATGGCAATATCAACGAAGTATCCCTCATTGCCTTTTCCTTCAACAGAATAGCTGTAGGGCGAATAGTCGGCATACTTTTGAAATTGTTCTTTGGGCGTGCCGCCGAGATTGGCTTCGAGATAACCCGACACCCATGCGCCTTCATTCGCCGCCGCCGGATGAAAGTTCAAATCGCGCGCTTTGACGGCTTCTTTCCAAAAACGTACGAAGTCGAGCGGTGAGTCACAAATTGCGATGGCCTTCGGCACGATGCCCTTGTACTGCTTGGAAAAGATCGTGTACTTGAGCGCGCGCGTTCCGGCGAGCGACATGCCGGCGAACAACAAATTGTCTTTTGGCAAATGGTATTTGCTCAACGCTTCATGAATGTATCGATCAATCTGCTTGAGTTTCGCTTCTTCGAAAAAGAATTCAAGGCGATTGCCGGTCGTCACGTACAGTGCGGCCAAATCGTGCTGTAGAGCATAAAATTCCAGATTGGGTTCTTTGTTGGAGGGCAACGGATCGCGGTTCGCATTGAAGAAAATGACCAACCCTTTGGCTTTGCCATTTTCCGGCAACATTAAAGTATAACCGGCGTTTTCGACGGGAATGGCAATTTGCGGCGTGAGAAATATTTGCCCTTCTAATTTTTCCTCGTGCTGATAAACCCGTTGAGCCGCAACCGCGGCATTCAGAACGAGCAACCAGACGAGTGCAAAGAAAATTTTTTGTTTTGTGGCGAATTTCAGATTATTTCTCAAGCGCACAATTTTGCAGCGTGATCGAGCTTTTTCTGGCTTCATTCAAATCCTCGTTTCTTGAGCCTGTTTGTGAAAGAAATGCAAAAACACGCGAGCAAACAGGTTTTAACTTGCAGCGGCAAAATTTAAACAAGTTTTTCCTGATGCGCTTTCGCCACGGCTTCAGTCATGGAATTGACCTCGAGTTTTTTGTAAATTTTTTTGAGATGCGAATGCACCGTGCCTTTGCTAAGATGAAGCGCAGCGGCGATCATCTTGTAACTTTTGCCTTGACACAGCAGCCCGAGAATTTCCTGCTCGCGCGGCGAGAGATTGGAGTCCGAAGATTTTCGAAATGATTGAATCACCAAACGCGCGATGCTCGCGCTCATGGGCGCGCCGCCGTTATACACTTCTGTGATAGCCTCCAGAATTTTTGCCGGGGGCGTGGTTTTGACGAGATAACCGCACGCACCGGCGCAAAGCGAATCGAAAACGCGTTTATCGTCATCGTGAATGGTAAGCATGATAATATCGAGATCAGGCAGAAGCTTTTTTAGCCGGCGCACCCCTTCGATGCCGGACATGCCCGGCAGTTGAATATCCATAAGCAACACGTCGGGCGGATCGTCCGCGATTTCACGCAAGGCGGTTTCGCAATCGCCATATGCTGCCGCGCTACTGAAGCCCGGTGTGTTATTGAGCAAGAGCATCAAGCCGCGCCGGATGTCGGCGTCATCTTCAATAAGAGAGACGGTGATCGAAACCATGGATTATAGTATTCCACCAAACTTTTACGACCGCGGAGGGGTTGAATTCGCAATTCCGAATAAATAATTAATGTCACTTTTTCAATACCCATTGATGGGTAATGCACTCAAAAACCGAATCGTCGTGCCTTTGCCTTCCGGCGACTCAATCTCCAATTGCCCGTGTAGAAGCTGCGCGCGGCGTTTCATGTTTTCCAAACCCACGCCCGCGCCGTTGCGCACATGGCCATTGATAGGGGCCAGCCCGACGCCGTCATCAGCCAACGACATTTGCAAATTGCCGTGCTGTATCTCGATTTCCAAAACGACGTTTTTGCAGCGCGCATGTTTGAGAACGTTATTCATGCCTTCTTTAAAGAGCAGCGTGAGATGGCGTTTCCATTCCATATTGAGTTTGACATGCGCTGATGCTTCGGACAAACCCTGTACTTGAAAGTTGATTTCCGATTCTTCAAAAAGGGTGTTTCCAAATTCTTGCAAGTGCAAACAGGTTTCATACAATGAATCTTTTTCCGGATTCAGCGCCCAAATGAAATCGCGCGCGTCGAGCGCAAGGCTTTGCGAGGCTTCCAAAACTTTATCGAGATGCTCCTTCAGCTCCCTTGCGATGCCGTTGACGTTTCTGGTGAGCAACTCACTGAACAAGCCGATCTTGGTAATTTTGTGGCCCATCTCGTCGTGGTAGTCGCGCGCAATCTGCTCTCTTACTTTTTCACGCTCAAGAAACCGCACGCGCTCCAGCTCCAATGACTTGCGCACCTGCGCGCGCAAACGATACTGAAAAAGCGCGTACGCCGTGAGCATTGTAGCGCCCAGGCTCGCCAGGAAAAACCAAGCCGTTTGCCAAAAAGGTGGGGCAATCGCGATCTCGATGGATGCGCCTCGTTCGTGCCAAACACCATCATGATTAGAGGCTTTCACGCGAAAAACATATTCGCCTGGATCGACGTTGGTATAGGTCGCGATCCGCTGTTCGCCGCAATACCTCCAATCCTGATCCAGGCCCTCGAGTTTGTAAGCATATTGCACATTCTCCGCGCCGGCGTAATCCAACGCCACGAACTCGAAGGAAAAAAAATTCTCGTCGTACCGCAGCGCAATATTTTCGATGACGGCGAGCGGCCGATCAAAACGTTGCACATGGTCGAACTTTTTGAACTGCGTCAACACCACCGGAGCAGGCCGGGGATCGTCTCTGATCTGAGCCGGGAAAAAACTGTTGAAGCCATTGCTACCGCCGAAGAACATTTCACCAGCAGCATTTCGCCATGCCGCATTGCGAAAAAATTGCGCATGCTGCAATCCATCTTGCACGGTGTAGCGGCGAACGTTTTTGGTGATGGGATCGAAACGCGCCACGCCGTTGTTGGTGCTCAACCACAGCCGGCCTTCTTCATCTTCCAAAATAGCCTGAATTTTATTGCTGGGCAGGCCGCTATCTACCATGTAGTTTATAAATTTTTCGTCACCGTTTTTGTCGCGCTGCAAGGCGCACAATCCGCCGCTGTACGTGCCAATCCAGAGTGTGCCGCTGCGATCTTGATGCAATGCCGTGACGGTGCGATTGCTCAGGCTGCTGCGATCATTGGGATCATGAACATAATTTTGGCAGCGCCCAGTAACAGGATCGAACTTACTCAATCCGCCCAATGCCGTTCCCGCCCATAAAGCGCCGCTGCGATCAACGAGCAACGAAAAAACCTCGTTGGCAGGAATGCTTTGCGGGTCGTTGGGATCATGCAAGAATCGTTGCGCGCGCCCGCTATGCGGATCAAAACGATTGAGACCGCCGGCCGTGCCGATCCACAACATGCCATTATTGTCTTCCGCAACGCAATGCAGAAAATTCGAACTGAGTGAAGAGGGGTCGCGCGGATCGAAATGATAATGCACAAACTTGTCGGTTGCAGGCGTGAAGCGACTCAATCCGCCGCCCCAGGTTCCAATCCAAAAGTTGCCGGATTGATCTGCGTGAATAAAAGAAACAGGCCCGGCACGCAAGCTGTTGGGATTGGCGGGATCATGCTTGAAATTGCGCGTGCGCGTTGAGCTGCGATCATACCTCACCAACCCCGCGGCCGTACCCAGCCAAAGACTATTTTTTTTATCTTGGTAGATGGCTAAGATTTGATTCGAAGGCCCACCTTCCGGAAGAAGATGATGAGAGAATTTTCTCGGAACAAGCTTGTGCAACCCTCCGCTCCCTTCGCCCACCCACAAGATGCCGGTGTGATCGGTGATCAAAGTATTAATATTGCCGCGCGGCGGTGCGCCGTATTCGAATGTTTCCGACGGATTGACAAAGCGGTTTGCTTTTATATCGAAGCGGAGCACGCCCGCCATTGTGCCAATCCACAATCCACCGGAATCATCCGCGGCCAACGCAGTGATGAAGTTCGCTTCTGCAGCGGCATTTTTTGAATCTGGAAAATAATGCGAGAATGTTTCCGTGACTGTATCAAAACGATTGAGTCCGTGCGCCGTCGCGATCCACAAAGTGCGACTGCCGGGTTGAGGATCGTCGATGATCGCATTTACTTGCGCATGCGACAGCGCGCTCGGGCGACACGCCTGGCGCAGCAACGGCGCAATCTTGCCGGCGCCATCAGCATTGAGCCGGAATATTTGCGCGCCCCAAAGCTCGGGGCGATGCGGCGGCCAAGCGTTCCATTTTTGCGAGGAATGGCTGTCGTCGGAGCGATAGCGCAATGCATAAGCGCCCGCACGAAGATAAAGCCTGGCGATGGCGATACGATTTTTGGCCGCGCCGCCGCCATGCTTTGAATGTGCATGGCGCATTTGCCAAACAGACTCGCCCTCGCGTTCCAGCCAGGCGAAATCAAACAACGGCGGTTCGAGCGCTTCGCCAGTCGCGATAACGAGCACAATACTGTCTTCCGGCAAATCAAATTTTACGGTTCGATCTTTACCATCGCCGGCTTGCAACACCGCGGCAAGCGGCACTTGCACGGCGCACAGCGAATCAATGAATGCGAAAACAGCAGGCGGATATTGCTCGTAATGCGGGAGAAAGCTGGGATGCTGCCAGGTGAACGTGGTGAATTGTTGTGTGGATGGATCGAATTTTTGCAAACCGCCGCGCGCTGTTCCCACCCACAACACGCCATCGCGGTCGCGGTGCAACGTCAAAACGATGTCATCATTCAAGCCGAAGGGATTGCCCGGCTCGCGGCGGTAATGCACGAATATATTCTGACTTTGATCAAAGCGATTCAGCCCGCCACCGCGCGTGGCAATCCACAGATTGCCGTCAGCATCTTCGCAGATTGCGGAAATGATGTTGGCGCTCAAGCTTTGGGGATTGGCAGGATCGTGCAGAAATTGCTGGAAGCGGCCGGCGGCGCGTTCCTGTGCATTCATGCGGGATAACCCATGAACCGTGCCGATCCACAATGTGCCCTGGCGATCTTCGTACAACGCTGTGGTGGCATTCGCCGAGATCGACGTGGAATCGAACGGTTTGCGCTGGTAGGGCGTAAATCTGTAGCCGTCGTAGAGATTCAATCCATCCGCCGTGCCAATCCAAATGAACCCGTAGCGATCCTGCAACAGCGTGTGCACCTCGGTGGAGGAAAGACCATCTTCTACGCCAAGCCGGACAAAAGTGTGTTTTGCCGGCTGCGCGCCGAGAGGCACAGTCAAAAGCAATAACAGCCACACACTCCAAAACAGCGGCCGTTTGATTTTGGTAAAACAGTTCATGAATGCTCATTCAGAAACGAGTTGTCATTTGCAACACAAACTTCTGCACCGGGCATTTCCGGAAATATGCCGATACTCAGAGGAGAAACAGAAAAGAAAACTGCGAGAGTAAAGACGGGCGCGCCTTTGTATAGTTTTCAGCAAAAACTTCGCGCCTCGGCCGGGCCGAGGCGCGTAAGTTTTTTGCTTGCTCCATGAATTCAAAATAAGTTGAAAAAATTTGCCCCGATCATCGTCTTCGTTGGGTTGCATGCAAACCACAGCCTTTAGCCCCTCAATTCTTTTTTGGATACGGCGGAAGCGGCGGAAGCGCTTTGGCTTTGGTTTTCATTTCAGCCACGATTTCTTCAATGGCGCGATTCAATTGCTCATCGATGCCTGAAAATTCCTTGCCCGGATCGTTGTCAACATAAATGTCCGGTTCAACGCCGTGCCCTTCGATGATCCACTCTTTTCCTCCCAAATCATAACGCGAAAACTCCGGCTTGAAGAATTGCCCGCCGTCCACCAGCGGCAACGGCCCGCGAATGCCGACCACGCCGCCCCAGGTGCGCTTGCCGATGAGCTTGCCAAGCTTGTGCATTTTGAAACGGTAGGGGAATAAATCGCCGTCCGAGGCGGAAAATTCATCCATGAGGCAAACCACAGGTCCCAGCAGCGCTTCGTTGGGATCGGGCGTCGGAATGGAATTGCGCGCAATGCCGATCATGACCGCCTCTCGCCGCAAGCGCTCGATAAGCATGGGCGAAACATTGCCGCCGCCATTGCCGCGAATATCGACAATCAACGCCTGCTTGCGCAGTTGCGGATAGAAGTGCTTCACGAACTCATTCAAGCCGGCCGGCCCCATGTCCGGAACGTGCAGGTAACCGACTTCGCCCTTGGTGGCTTCGCTAACTTTTTTGAGGTTGCTTTCGACCCAATCATAATAATACAACGATGCTTCATCAGCAATGGGCAGAACCGTCGTTTCCCAACTGCCGGCCATTTCCGGCCTGGAATTCAAGCGCAATTTGACCTGCTTATTCACCGTGTTCAACAGCGCTTCATAGATATTCGCCATCGCGTTGACCGGCTCGCCGTCAACCGCCAAAATGTAATCACCGGCGCTGGCTTTAACGCCGATCTCAGTCAACGGAGAGCGCAGCGACTTATCCCAATTCTGGCCGCGCAAGATGCGTTTGATCCGGTAGAATTTGGAAGTGGCGTCCCGCTCCAACTCCGCGCCCAACAAGCCAGTGCTGATTCGCCGCACGCTCGGGCGGTCGCCGCCGCCGACATAAGAGTGTCCCACATTCAACTCGCCCACCATTTCACCGATGACATACGTCAAATCGTTGCGATGATTCACATGCGACACTAGCGGCGCGTATTTCTCGCGCTGCGCTTTCCAATCCACGCCGTGCATGTTGGGATCGAAGAAGAAATCGCGCATTTGCCGCCAGCATTCGTTATAGATTTGACGCCACTCGTCCTGCCGGTTCAGCTTCATCTCCATGCCGCTAAGATTCAATTTTTCCTTCAACTCAATTTTGGCCTTCGGCAAGTCGATAATCGCGTAACTTCCCTCCTGCCCCACCAGCATTTTCTTTTGATCGGCGGAAATCTCAAAACCATCCACCGGACCCAGCTCGGTTTCCTTTTGCTCTTTGAAATCATACATCAGCAACAGTGATTTTTCATCAGCGCTGCCTTTGCGATTGTAATACAGATTGTCGCCCACCAAAACCAAATGCCGATAATTCGAAGCTTTGATCGGCAACGCCGCAATGCGGTTCTGCAATCCGTCGAAATCGACTTTCACCACAACCGGCTCTTTTTTCTCCGCCGGTTTTTCTTCCTTTTTATCGGCTTTCGCGGCCTTTTCATCTTTCACTTCTTCCTTTTTGATCTCAACTTCATCGCTGCGCGGCTTGAATGGAGATTCCACCTCTTTGGAGAGAGTGAGCAAATAAATGCGCGCCATGTCCTGATAAGCGTGATTCCATTCCGTCCAACTGTAAATCGGGTTGAAATCCCGGCTCGAAACGAAGAATAAAAATTTGCCGTCGGCGCTGAACGCCGGATCACCGGAATCGTACCAGCCCTCGGTCACCGCCGTCGACTTTTTTGACTCAAGAGAATAGATATAGAGCGTCGTCATCGCCTTTTCTTCCTGGCGGGCGTAGGTGATCCACTTGCTGTCGGGCGACCAACCGTATTGCCGGATTTCCCACACCGGCGATTGCTCGACTTCGGTGATGGCTTTGGTTTGAACCTCAACGAAGCGCAGGCGTTGCTTGCGGTCGCCCCACAACAATTTTTTGCTGTCCGGCGACCATTCGATTTGATATTTGTAGCTCGGCGCCGCGCCCTCGTTGGTGATTTGCTGCGGCGCGCTTCTGCCGTCTTGATTCACAATGTAAATTTCATCTTCGCCGGTTTTGTCGGAAATGAAAGCAATCCATCTGCCGTCCGGCGACCATTTGGAATTGCGTTCGTGCACGCCGGCGCTGTTGGTCAAATTGCGCGTTGCGCCATATTTCGCCGGCACCGTGAACACCTCACCGTGCGCGCCAAACAGCGCGCGCTTGCCGTCGGGAGAAATTTCATAATTCGTCACTTCGCTGCCGACGCTGCGCAGCTCGTTGCGGCCGGAGACCATATCATCCGCAATTTGAATCGGCACTTTCTGCGACTGCTCGGTGGCAAAATCGAATTTGTAAATGTATCCGGCATACTCATACACCAGCGCATTTTGCCCGGCGGACGGAAACTTGATGTCGAAATCGCTGTAATTCGTCAAGCGTTTCGTATCCTTCGTGGTCAGATCATAGCTGTAAAGATTCATACGCTTGTTGTCGTCACGGTCGGAGAGAAAATAAATTTTGTTGCCGGCCCACATCGGAATGATATCTTGCGCGGGATTGTTGGTGATGTTCTCGATCTGCTTCGTGGCGAAATCATAAATCCAAACGTCGTCCGCCATGCCGCCTCGATATTTTTTCCACGTGCGAAACTCGCGAAACACGCGGTTATACGCCATCTTCTTGTCATCGGGTGAAAACGAACAGAAGCCGCCGCGCGGCACCGGAATCTGCTCCGGCGGCTGCCCCTCCATCGAAACCGAGAAAAGCGATCCGATAAACGCATCGAACGAACGCATGCGCGAGCGAAACACGATGCTCTTGCCGTCGCGCCGCCAGGCCATCACGATGTTGTTCGGCCCCATGCGATCGGAGACATCGTCCCGGCCCAGCGTGGCGGTGTACGTCAAACGCTGCGGCGCGCCGCCGGTGGACGGCATCAAGAACACCTCGGTATTACCGTCATATTGAGCGGTGAATGCAATGGATTTTCCATCCGGCGAGAACCGTGCAAACATCTCATAGCCCGGATGATTGGTGAGCTTGCGGGCGAGGCCGCCGGTGGTCGCCACGCTGTATAAATCACCCGCATACGTAAAAACGATTTGATCATCCGAAATGGCCGGGAAACGCAGCAAGCGTGCTTCTTCCTGGGCCACGAGCGGAAGCGCCAGCAGCAACAGCGCAGCCATCATGTACTTTTTCATCCCTTTCTCCTGGTTTGAGGTAAATTGAGTGCTTAAAGAATAATATGGAACAAACCACCACGAAATTACCCTACGATTTTTTAATGAGACAGAATTTTGCCAAAAATGTTGGGTTGCATTCAATACAATTTTGGTTCTTGCACCAAGAATTTTGTTTTGCCGCAAACCTGTAAATCAGACACCATCACGCACAACCGGCTTCAGAAACAATCTTGAGGCGCATTTTCAACGCCTTTAAAAACGCTAAAAATTATTTCCGTGATCGCCCCTTGTGGAAACTTTTAAACGAATACGCCGCGGAGGCAATCCAAAATAACTATTTCCATCCTTGCTGCAAATACTTATTTTGTGGGAGTACACGCTCGAAATGTCATTTGAATCTTGTGAAGTACTCGGCATAATGCCTGCGACTTCACCAGTTCCCTTCTGGTGACATACAGTGCGGGATATACTTCTCAAGGTAACAATACATTAGATAAATGGGTGAGCATCACTCAGACATCTTGCATTTCGCCTGCTGTCAATGAACGACTTTATGTATTTTCGCAAAGTGTGTTTTGCCCTTGAACCGAGACGGCAGATCAAAATCTCTTGGCGGGCATTCTGATTTTCTTCAACCATAAATCGGGTTACTCCCGCTCCGCATTTGTCCATGCGAATAACAGCAGTCATGAGGGAAAAAAGTGGAAATGACCAATCTCTTTTTCGAACGTCCCATTCTCAACTCGCCTTACGAACTCCCGGTAAAGCATTGGGAGCTTGATGCGCAAGGCCAACCGACACAACAGATCATCGATACTCGCCGCGCGGCGGAATACATCACGCCGATTCCCAAGCCGCGGAAGCGCAAAGCCCCAAAAGAACAGGAGCAGATGATCTTCGATGAAGGCAAGGGACTTTCAACGCAAGCGCAACAGTATGATCCCACGCCGGTCATCAATGAGCTGCGTTATCAAATTGCGCAGTGGCGCAACTTGCCCAACCCCGGCCACTGGCAAGTCACGCCCGAAACCGCGCGCTTGCTTCAGCATTGGCGCCATCATCTGTTCAATAACATTCGGCCTTTCTTTTGCCAAGTGGAAGCAGTTGAAACCGCGATCTGGCTCACCGAGGTTGCGCCGCAACTGGGCAAAACCGGAAGCCGCTTTCTCGAACATCTTGCCAGCTCCAACAAAGAAGCGAATCCGGAACTCATGCGCCTGGCGCTAAAACTCGCAACTGGCGCGGGCAAGACTACGGTAATGGCGATGCTGATTGCGTGGCAAACCCTTAATGCCGTGCGCCATCCAGGCAGCAAGAAATTCACGCGCGGCTTTCTCGTTGTCACCCCCGGATTAACGATCAAAGACCGGCTGCGCGTGCTGCAACCCAATGATCCCGACAGTTATTACCGAAGCCGTGAACTTGTTCCAAGCGACATGCTCGGCGAGCTGGACCGCGCCAAGATCGTGATCACTAATTATCATGCTTTCAAATTGCGCGAGCGCATGGAAATTTCCAAGGGCACGCGCAGCTTGTTGCAAGGCCGACGGGGTGAACCGCTCAAGACCGTGGAAACCGCAGGCCAGATGCTCCAGCGCGTCATGCCTGATCTCATGGGCATGAAGAACATTTTAGCGCTCAATGATGAAGCCCATCATTGCTATCGTAAAAAAGCCGACGCCGAAGAAGACGAGGAGCTCAAAGGTGAAGATAAACGAGAAGTGGAACGCAACAACGAAGCTGCGCGGCTGTGGATATCCGGCCTCGAAGCCGTGAACCGCAAGCTCGGCCTGGCGCGCGTGATCGATCTTTCCGCCACGCCGTTTTTTCTGCGCGGTTCCGGTTACGGTGAAGGCACGCTGTTTCATTGGACCATGAGTGATTTTTCTCTCATGGATGCCATCGAGTGCGGCATCGTCAAATTGCCACGCGTACCGGTGGCCGATAACATTCCCGGCGGAGACATGCCGGTGTATCGAAATCTGTGGGAAAATATTCGAGACAAAATGCCAAAGAAAGGCCGGAGTAAGTCGGCATTACTTGACCCACTGGACTTGCCACCGCAACTCCAGACGGCGCTTGATGCCCTCTACGGCCATTATGAAAAAACTTTTCAACTGTGGAAAGAAAGCGGCATTCGCGTGCCGCCCTGTTTCATCATTGTGTGCAACAATACCTCCACCTCAAAATTGGTTTATGACTACATCTCCGGTTTTCATCGCAAGAATGAAGACGGCTCGACTTCGCTTGAGAATGGACGCTTGGCTCTCTTCCGCAATTTTGACGAACACGGCAACCAGCTCGCGCGTCCGAATACGTTGCTCATCGACAGCGAACAACTCGAATCCGGCGAGAAACTCGACGACAATTTTCGCGCGATGGCCAGCGATGAGATCGAACGCTTCCGCCGTGAAATCATCGCGCGCACCGGCGATCCTCGACAGGCGGATAACATCAGCGATCAGGATTTGCTGCGCGAAGTCATGAACACCGTGGGCAAAGAAGGCCGTCTCGGTGAATCGATCCGCTGCGTGGTTTCGGTTTCGATGCTGACCGAAGGCTGGGATGCCAACACCGTGACGCACATTTTGGGCGTGCGCGCGTTCGGCACGCAGCTTTTGTGCGAGCAGGTTATTGGCCGCGCGCTTCGCCGGCAGTCCTACGATCTTAATGAGGACGGCCCAAACAAAGGCAAGTTCAATGTTGAATATGCCGACATTCTCGGCATTCCGTTTGACTTCACTGCGAAGCCGGTGGTTGCGCCGCCGCAAGCACCGCGTGACACGATTCAAGTCCAGGCGGTTCGGCCCGGGCGCGATCATCTTGAAATTCGATTCCCGCGTGTGGAAGGTTATCGTGTCGAACTTCCCGAAGAACGGCTGACCGCAGAATTCAATGACGATTCTATTTTGGAATTGACGCCCGATCTCGTCGGCCCTTCAAAAACAACGAACGCCGGCATTATCGGCGAAGGCGTTGATTTGAATTTAGAACATCTTGACGATATGCGGCAATCCACCTTGCTTTTTTATCTAACGAAACATTTGCTGTACACCAAATGGCGCGACCAAAGCGAAGAACCGCGCTTGCATCTGTTCGGTCAACTCAAGCGCATTGCCAAACACTGGCTTGACACATGTCTTGTTTGCAAAGGCGGCACGTATCCCGCGCAACTCAGATATCAGGAACTGGCCGATATGGCATGTGCAAGAATTACCGCGGGCATCACACGCGCACACGCGGGCAAACAGCCCATCAAAGCCGTGATCGATCCGTACAATCCCACCGGCTCCACGATTCACGTCAATTTCACCACCACCAAGCGCAACCGCTGGGAAACTGATGCGCGCCGCTGTCATATAAATTGGGTGATTCTCGATTCGGATTGGGAAGCGGAATTCTGCCGTGTAGCCGAGTCTCACCCGGGCGTCAAAGCCTATGTGAAGAACCACAATCTCGGTTTGGAAGTGCCCTATCAATACGGCTCGGCGCTGCGCAAGTATCGCCCGGATTTCATCGTCTTGATCGACGACGGCTACGAAGATCCGCTGCACCTGATTGTTGAAATCAAAGGCTATCGCCGCGAGGATGCCAAAGAAAAGAAAACCACGATGGAAACGTATTGGATTCCCGGCGTCAATCATCTCAAAGAATATGGCCGCTGGGCGTTCGCCGAGTTTACCGAGGTTTTTGAGATTGAAAGCGAGTTCAACAAAATGATTGGAGGGTTCACCCATGAAAACTGAGTTGGTTCACACGCTGACCTCAACCTTTGAGGCCCATGCGCAGCAAACCGAGACCGGCGTCGAGTTTTGGCTTGGGCGCGATTTGCAGCACTTGCTTGGCTATACCGAATGGCGCAACTTTACCGCCGTCATCAGTAAGGCCAAAACCGCCTGCGAAGTATCGGGTCACGCCATCTCAGACCATTTTGTTGAGGTCAACAAAATGGTCGATCTCGGCTCGGGCAGCCAGCGGGAAGTGGACGATCTCATGCTCACGCGCTACGCCTGCTATCTCATCGCGCAAAATGGCGATCCCAAGAAACAGGAAATTGCCTTCGCGCAAACCTACTTCGCCATTCAGACCCGCCGCGCGGAGTTGATCGAACAGCGGCTGCTCGAAGCGGAGCGTCTCTCGGCGCGCAAGAAGCTCACGGCCACGGAAAAAGAATTGTCGCAAGTCATCTATGAGCAAACCGGCGGCAATCAGGATTTCGCATTGATCCGCAGCAAAGGCGATCAGGCACTCTTCAACAAAACCACGCAAGCCATGAAAGCGCAATGGAAAGTACCCGACAACCGTCCTTTGGCCGATTTTGCGCCCACGATCATCCTGAAGGCAAAAGACTTTGCCACGGAGATTACCATCTTCAATGCCAAACAAAAGCAAATGACCACCGAGGGCGCCATCTCCAACGAGCACATCACCAACAACAAAGCCGTGCGCAAAACGCTGCTCGAACGCGGCATCCGCCCCGAAAGTTTGCCGGCGGCTGAAGACGTCAAAAAGGTCGAACGCCGCCTCGCTTCTGAAAAAAAGAAATCCTTGAAGAACCCCGGCGCTTTGGACTCCTAATCAAGCGGACGCTAGTCATGGCTGAACCGGAACCCTTAATTCCAAAACACGGCGGCTACCGCAAGCTCAAGAGCTTCAAAATCGCGCAGTTGGTTTACGATGTGACCGTGCGCTTCTGCGATCGTTACATCGACAAGCGCAGCCGCACCCACGATCAAATGGTGCAAGCCGCGCGCAGCGGCGTGCAAAACATTGCTGAAGGCAGCCAAGTTTCTGGCACCTCGAAAAAAATGGAAATGAAACTGACCAACGTGGCGCGCGCCAGCCTGGAAGAACTCCGGCTGGACTATGAGGATTATTTGCGGCAAAGGGATTTGGAGAAATGGGCGCCGAACGACCCACGCCGCAAAAAACTGATTGATCGGCGCTGCGGCACCGCTGATGAGGTGGCGGCTTGGGTTAAAGAAATTTATGGACAGCATGGACAATCTGGACAGTCCATGAAGTCCATTGAGTCCATAAGGATGGCCCATTCTGAAATTGCAGCAAATGCAACTTTAGTTCTAATTGGAGTGGCTGTCTCTCTTCTAGGCCGCCAGCTTGCTGCCCAAGCCACCGCCTTTGAAAAAGAAGGCGGTTTCACCGAGCGCCTCTATCAGCGCCGCAAAAGCAGCCGGAAGCAATAAACGGGAATCGTATAAAGATCAACAAGGACCAACCCCATGGCCAAGAAAACTGGCAAAAAATCAGGCAAGAAAATCGTCGAAGCCATTAAACATGACGACGCTTCGCGCAAGAACATTCCCACCGCGGAATATCAATCGGTAATGCAGAAGGAGGAGCAAAGCCCGTTGCGCGTGGCTTATGAGCGCCGTGTCGGTGAGCCGGCGTCGAACCGCAATCGCGATCTCGATCCGCAACTCGTCTGGCGCGGCAAGGACGAGCAGGATTGGTCCGATCTCGTCGTGCAAGCGCCGCCGCTTTATATTCAAGAGAAGGTGCATCCGAAGGTGTTGATTGACGATCTGCTCCGCCGCAGCGCAAGCGGCAAGAAAACCGCGGAAGAGCAAGTCGATCTCTTTGCGGATTTCAATGGCCTGCCGAGCGACAACGCCAAAACCGAGTTCTACCAGCACGAGGCCAACTGGAGCAACCGCATGATCCTCGGCGACAGCTTGCAGGTGATGGCTTCATTGGCCGAGCGCGAAGGCCTGCGCGGCAAGGTGCAGTGCATTTATATCGATCCGCCCTACGGCATCAAGTTCAACTCCAATTTTCAGTGGTCAACCACGAGCCGCGATGTGAAAGACGGCAACACCGACCACATTACGCGCGAACCGGAACAGGTGAAGGCGTTTCGCGATACGTGGCGCGATGGGATTCATTCGTATTTGACGTATTTGCGGGATCGGCTGACAGTGGCGCGAGATTTGTTGACGGACTCGGGTTCGATCTTTGTGCAGATTGGGGATGAGAATGTGCATCGGGTACGGGCGTTGATGGATGAGGTGTTTGGAGTAGAAAACTTCTTGAGCGAGATCTGTTTTGCAAAGACAACAGGGCGAGGGCTTAGTTTTTTGCCACAGTCTTTCGACTTTTTGCTTTGGTATGGAAAGAACAAAGAATTTACAAAATACAGGCAGCCTCTTCGCAAGAAAGTGCTTGGAGGCGATGGAGTAGATACGTATCAATTTGTACGAAAGCCTGCTGGGCCGTATCGTAGACTATCGCGCGAAGAAAAGACAATGCCGGAATTGTTCACTTCGGAAGATTTGATATTTCGATTGAGCGATTTACGCTCTCAAAGTGGGAGTTCATCGACAGGATTTGTCTACGAGTTTGAAGGCTATCAATACTCACCTGGTAAGGGTTTCTGGAAGAGTTCGATAGTCGGATTTGAGCGGTTAGCAAAAGCTGATCGACTTCAAAAATCGGGGACTTCATTGGCATATCGCCGTTACATCTCCGATTATCCAGCCTTCGCACTCGCGAATTTTTGGGAAGACACTGGTACTGGGAGTTTTAC
>SZPB01000121.1 GCA_030263535.1 Cytophagia bacterium CHB2 | reverse complement strand
GCGCCGAGACCGCCGGTGCCGCGCGGACAGAGCCGGCCGTTGCAGTTCGGATCTGCCGGATTGCCGGTGATTTTCCACGGCTGGCCATTGACACTGTGTACCCAACCGGCGCATTGCCAGAAACAAATCTCGCAAACCGTGGGCGTCAGGGTCACCGGGCCGTCGGTGAAACCGGTCAGCGCTGGCGCAGCAACGACTTCGTTCTTTTCCGCATCAAAAAAAGCTTTGAACAGGCCGCCGCCCGCAGCGAGGCCGCCCAGGCCGAGGCTGCCGATTTTGATGAACTCGCGTCGAGAAAGTTTGGTAGACATGAGCAAAACCCTTGCAGAGGGCAAGGGGCAAAGAGCATGGCGTCATTCGTTTGCGCCACGCTCTCTGCTCCATGCAAATTCAGAACGAATATCCGATCTCAAATTCCCATTGGTTCATTTTCAACTCAATGGTTTGTTGCCCCGGCGCTTCCAAAGGATTCGCGCCGCTGACGCTCTTCGAGAAACCGTGCATCAATCCAAAACTGATTTCGTTTTGATTGGCGAGCGTCTTCGTGATGCCGAACGTCGCGTGTTGTTCGATCACGCCCGGCGCAAGAATATTGAAGAGCACTTCGCTTGACGGGATAGGCTGCTTGCCGTTAGAATAGCCTGCGCGCAGCGTCCAATCTTTGCGTGCCTGCCATTGCACGCCGCCTTTGAAGATCGTCATGTCTTCCCAACCGAAACCTGCGCCGTTTTCATCGCCGAGCTTGCTCGTCATCAAATTCGGCATCAGCTTGTTGCCCACGGAATTGCATTCGCTATAATTGACGCGTTGCACATCAAACGCGAGCGCCAATGCTGAAGCCGGCTTGAATGCCAAACCTGCGGTCCAATTCGAGGGAATGTCAAAGCAGCCTTCTTCCGCGAACAACCCGGCATAGTCGTCGAACTTGCTCATCTTGGTTTGCATTTGATAAGAAGCGCCGACGAAGAAATTTTTCAGCCATTCGCCTTGATAACCCACGCGGCCGCCGTAGCCGAAGCCGTTGCTGTAATCATTGTTGGAAAGCTTGTTTGCAGCGCTGGAAAAATTTCCAAATGCGGCCAGGCCTTCGGCTTGAAAGCGTTGATACGCGAAAATCGCGGTGAGACCGAAAGCGTGCGCGCCGAATTTCTTCGCGAACGTGGGCGCGAAGAACATTTGCGAGAGATCGACGCCGGTGGGTGCGAATCCAAATGCGGTCGCAGCATAATTCGTGTTCATACCGCCGTTGCCATATGCCGCGAGCCCGAAAGCAGTGTTGTCATTCAAGCTCCAGCTCGCTCCGAGCGCGGGAATGATAAACCATTTCGAATCGCTTGCGAAAGTGCCGGGCATTAAACCAAACGTGCCGGGATAGCCGGAAGGATTGCCGGTAATGGTGTATTGGCGATTGGGATTGAACATCGCGAGACTCACGTCGATACGATTGCCTACGAATACGAGATGCGCGGGATTGGTGGCCGCGCCCATCGTGCCGAGCGGTAAGGCCACGCCCGCGCCGGCGAGCGCTTTATATTTGATGCCATAGCCGTGCGCAAAATAACCGTTGGTCGCAAACACTGCGCTGCTCATCGCCAACATCACGAACACCGCAATCGGGACCGTCATTCTTCTCATCATTTGCAAACCTCCTTCATTCGAATCCACATCACTTCACATGATTTATCTAAAACGGCGGGCCGTGCCTTTTGAAGCGCAGCCGCGCCGGTTTTATTGCCGTGACTGCGCGTCGTGCCTGCGCAGCAGCTCTTTCAAATTATCACAATGCTGCGCGCTCTTATACACTTTGCACTCGCGGCAATCAAACGTTTGGCAGTCGCTTGTGAGTTGCGTTTTGATCATCCAACACGGTTTCATCGCGTTCAAATATGCCGGACACTTCTCTCTTTCCGCATCCGAGCACGGTTTCAAATCCCAGCATGGCAGAAATGCGAGCATGCGGCGAATGCCTTCGAGATTGAGTCCGCGCTCGGTGATCAAACGCCGAATACACGAAATCCAATGCACATCGGAGGCGCTGAACAGCCGCTGCCCGCTAGCGGTTTTGTGCACGAGGAATAGCCCCTCGCGTTCGTACATGCGAATGGTTTCCACCGCAACGTCGAGTTGCCGCGCGACTTCACCAATTTTCAGTTTGGGGCTTTGCTCAAGCGCTAGATTCATGAATCTGTGCTGACTATAGAATGAAATCCTGTATTTTGCAGTACAGCTTTGGCAAGTCTTGCGCCAGAAATTCACGTCAATCTGAGATTTAATTATTTTGAAATTAGAGCAAACCAGAATGAACCAGCACGCGGAGATTTTCTCACTTTCAAGAAACAAGTCTGGCCATTTTTCTTGTTTTTGCATGATCCTTCACAGTGCCGCCGTTTCGAAAATTTCTGGAGTATTTGCAGGTTCAATAAAACTATGGTCTTTTCTCCTGCGTGGTTTTTAGCCGAGTCGGTGTTTCTTGTCTTTTTCTCTTACTCGACTCGAATTTCAACGGCATAGTTATTGATTAAGATGATTATCGTGCAACACATTTACCAAATCTGAGTTTTGGTGAGGGCGAAATTACAGCAATGTCGTTGCGAGGTGCAGGAGTTGATCAAGGACGAAGCCGTCTCGCGCGAACGTTTTCTGATATACTATTCTGTCTCGCAAGGCCGTGAGCAGTGATATGCTATGACTACTTTTGTTGAAAAAATGCTTCCCCCGGCGCATGCGCAAACCATTTTGGACAGTGTCGCCGACGGCGTATTCACCGTTGATGAGAAAATGCGCATCACTTACTTCAATCGCGCCGCGGAAAAAATTACCGGCGTGTCTCGTGTCGAGGCCATTGGGCAGTTCTGCTTCGAGGTGTTGCGAGCCAATGTTTGCGAAAAGTCTTGCTCGTTGCAATGCTCCTTTCAAACCGGCAAGGAAACCATAAACCGCCACGTCAACATTTTGCGGGCGGATGGTAAACAAATTCCGATCAGCATCAGCACCGCCGTGCTGCGAGATGAGACGGGAAAAATCGCCGGCGGTGTGGAAACGTTCCGCGATCTTTCCGCTCTCGAAGCGTTGCAGAAGGAAATCAAGCGCGCCTACACGTTTGAAGATATCGTTTCCAAGAATCACCGCATCTTGCAGATTTTTGATATTCTGCCCCACGTCGCCGAAAGCGAAAGCACGGTGTTGATTCAGGGAGTGAGTGGCTCCGGCAAGGAATTGTTCGCCCGCGCTATTCACAATTTGAGTCCGCGCAAGGATGGCCCCTTCGTGGCCGTAAACTGCGGTGCGTTGCCGGACACGTTGCTGGAGTCCGAGCTTTTCGGCTATGTCAAAGGCGCTTTTACCGACGCTAAAAAGGACAAGCCGGGGAGATTTGCTTTGGCGAAAGGGGGCACGATCTTTTTGGATGAAGTCGAAAGTCTCCCTCCCACGATGCAAGTGAAACTGCTCAGCGTTTTGCAGGAACGGGAGTTTGAGCCGCTGGGCGCTATTGCTCCCGTCAAGGCTGACGTCCGTGTGATCGCCGCCACCAAAGATGATCTCTCCGCATTAGTCGAAAAGGGTACTTTCGCGATGATTTGTATTTTCGGCTAAACGTGGTCAAACTCGAGTTGCCGCCGTCGGCGGCAAGACGAGACGATACTCCGCTTCTGATTGATCATTTCATCGACAAGTTCAACCGAAAAATGGAGCGATATATATCACGGGTTTCCGATGAAGTGCGGGGCGTGCTTTTGCAGTACGATTTTCCAGGAAACGTCCGAGAGCTGGAAAACATCATCGAGCATGCATTCGTTATGTGTCGGGGAGAAGAAATACAGCTTCAACATCTCCCACCCGAATTTTCCCAATTCAAGTTGGCCGCTCACGAACCTGTTTCCACGCCACTGCCTTTGCAAGATGCCGAGCGCCAAACCATCCTCGAGGCTTTGGAGAAGCACAACTGGAACAAAGTGGAGACGGCGAAAGCGCTCGGCTTGCATCGCACCATACTCAGGCGGAAAATGAAACAGTATGGTGTGATTTAATGTTGTGATGTTGCAATTCCGCATCTGTTGCATTTGCCACGTTGCGCGCCCGCAACGTGAGGCTTAATCTCCTTTCCATTCCGGCTTGTTCTGCTTTGCCCTATCTCTCCACCAATTCTACAAGTTATCCCTTTTCGATTTGCGCTGGCCTGTGAGTTGCCTAATCCTTCATCAAAATGAAGGACGACGGACTCATGAAAACCATAGCCATACCCATTTTCGGAACCCGCGTCTCCTCGCGATTGGATTGTGCCGAAAGTGTTCTGCTGGTTACCGTCGATAACAGCACGGTCAAAAACGCGAACAGGTGCGGTTGGTTCAGACCAATCCCTTAGAAAAGATCAACATGCTCATGCAATTGGGAGTCGAGGTTGTGATTTGTGGCGGGATCACGGAGATCTGTTCCAACAAATTTAACGACAGTGGCATGCAAGTTATCCCATGGGTTCGCGGCGAAGCGGAAGAAGTCTTGTCCCAGTTTTTGGCCGGCAAGTTGGCGAAAATATTTCCTGACCGTGAAAGAATTGATGAATTTCGCGGCCTTTCTAAAACAGGCGCCGGAAGATAGCGTGAAATGAATTCATTGGCGAAAAATGAGAATTATTCTCCGGCTTTTTTAATTTCGAGAAAAGGCGTTAAACTGCCGATTTTTTTGTTTGTCGTAAGCCTTTGAAAATTAGACCTGTAATCGCTACGATTATCGGTCTAATTGTTGCAAAATCATAAAGAGGAAGGCGAATATGGCTGAGAAAATACTCATCGTTGAGGACGAGAGGAATTTACGAAGACTATACCAGATGGAGTTGGAACAAGATGGGTATGAGGTGACAACCGCCGCCGATGGCCAGAGCGCTTTGAGAAGATTAGCTGACGGGCCGGTGGATTTGGTGTTGCTCGATTTGGCGCTGCCGGATGGATCAGGATTGGATTATCTGCAACAATTCATGGAGATGCACCGGCACGTCAAAGTGGTGATCAATACGGCTTATCCTCTTTACAAAAGAGATTTTCATTGCTGGGCTGCAGATGCATTTCTGATCAAGACCTCCGACTTGACCGAGCTCAAGAGCACGATCGATCATTTTTTACATGAGCCTCAATATGAATTGCAAAAAGGCTGAAAAATATCTGGCCGCCTATGTGGATGGCGAACTGCGCGGGTGGTGGCGCCGCCGCGCTTTTGTGAAGCATCTGGAAAAGTGCGTTCTCTGCCAAAAGATGGTCGAGATTCAAAAGCAAATCAAAAATTTGTTGCACGCGAAAGTTCACCGGATCAAGGAGCCCGATGAGTTGGGAGCTAAAATACACCACGCGCTGGAAAGCGAATGGCATTGAAGAACGAGGTTGACGGGAATGGATGCAATACTGCGCAAAGTCATTCAGCAAACCGTGCAAGTCACGCTTCTCGTTTTTTTCATGATGATTCTCGTCGACGTGATCAACGTCTGGACGCAAGGGCGGCTTGCTGCCATTCTCAAAAAAGGAAAACAATGGCGGCAGTACGTCGTGGCCTCGCTTCTCGGCGCTGCGCCTGGTTGCGTGGGCGCTTTTACCAATGTCTCTTTGTACGTTCACGGCATGATCAGTTTCGGCGCACTGGTTGGGGCCATGGCCGCGGTCTCGGGAGACGAAGCTTTCGTTATGCTGGCGATGTTTCCCAAAACCGCGCTCTATCTCTTTGCGCTGTTGTTTGGGTTGGGGATTCTGACCGGATGGATAACCGATCGCATCGTGAAAAAGTGGAACATTGCCACGTGCGTGGATTGTGAGGCGCAACAATATCATCCGGCTCAAGAAGGTTTTGCACATTATGTGAAAGACCACGTCTGGCAGCATATCATCAAACGGCATCTGTGGCGAACCCTGCTGTGGACGTTCGGCGCTCTGCTTGTGGTTGAAATTGGGCTGCACTATTGGCATCTCGAAAAGCTGACGTCGCAATATACGCTGCTGCTGCTCTTCGCCGGTGCGCTGCTCGGAATTATTCCGGAATCCGGCCCGCATCTTATTTTCGTGACCATGTTTGCCAACGGCTTGATTCCTTTTTCCGTGCTCTTCACCAGCTCGTTCGTGCAAGACGGCCACGGCATGTTGCCGATGCTGTCATACTCCGTGCGCGACTCGATGCTGATCAAAGCTTTCAATATGGTTTTTGGTGTTGGCATTGGCTTGCTGATGTATGCGATTGAGGGGTAGGCCATTTCAGAAGGAACCATGCCCAAAACTTAGCCGTCGAATGAAAAAACTTCAGGAGCCTGTTTCATGAAAACGAACTTGACACATAAATCAACCAAAGCGATTCACGTTGGCGGCTTGAAGAATGCCGTATTCGGTGAAGTCTCCGTTCCAATTTTCCAAAGCTCAACCTTTTCATTCCCCAGCGCCGAGGAAGGAGCGGCGCGTTTTGCCGGAGAGCAATCGGGCTACATTTACACGCGCATGGGCAACCCAACCATCAACGCACTGGAAGAATGTATTGCGGCGTTGGAAAATGGCTACGCCGGCATGGCGACTGCTTCGGGTATGGCTGCCATTACCACAGTCTATCTGGCCTTGCTTGGCAAAGGCGCACATGTGGTCGGCACGGATTCTGTTTACGGCCCAACGCGCATGGTGTTGGAAAAAGAATTCTCGCGATTTGGCGTGGAAGCAACGTTTGTCGATACTTCGAATTTGGATCATCTCAAACGCGCCATTCGCGCCAATACCAGAATGATCTTCGTTGAAACACCGGCGAATCCAACTATGGCGGTGACCGATATTCATGAAGCTGCGGAGATTGCCCATCAACATGACGCGATCATGGTGGTTGACAACACCTTTGCCAGTCCCTATTTGCAACGTCCCTTGGATTTGGGCGCCGACGTGGTGGTGCATAGCATGACGAAATCCATCAACGGTCACAGCGACGTGGTCGCCGGAATGATCATTACGAAGAATGAAAAACTCTACAAGCGAATCAAGCCGGTGCTGAATTTGTTCGGCGGCACGATGGATCCGCATCAAGCGTGGCTGGTCTTGCGCGGCGTGCGCACCATGCCGTTGCGGGTGGAGAGAAGTCAGGAGAACGCGCAGAAGATGGCGAGCTTTCTCCAGCAGCATCCCAAAGTGACGTGGGTGCGCTATCCTGGTTTGCCGGATCATCCGCAACATGCAATCGCGAAAAAACAAATGGACGGTTTTGGCAGCATGATCTGCTTCGGCGTGAAAAACGGCCTTGAGGGCGGCAAAACCGTCATGAACAACGTGCGTTTGTTCACGCTCGCCGTTTCACTTGGCGGCGTGGAATCGTTGATCGAACATCCTGCTTCCATGACCCACGCCACCGTTCCGCGACATGAAAGGGAACAAGCCGGCATCGTCGATGAGTTGGTGAGAATCTCGGTAGGTTGTGAAGACTTCGATGATCTTCGTGATGATCTGGATCAAGCGTTAAACAAAATCTCAGGCTGATCAAAATGAGAGTCGAATTTCTCAGCGAAGCCATCCGTTTGTCACTTGAAGCCGTGCGCAACGGAATCGGTGGGCCGTTTGGCGCCGTGATCGTGAAGGATAGTGAAATCATCGGCAGAGGTTGCAATCAGGTCACGTCAACTAAAGATCCCACCGCTCATGCCGAGATCGTGGCGATTCGGGAAGCGTGCCGGCGTTTGGGTAGTTTCCATCTGAAAGGCTGTGAGCTTTACTCCAGTTGTGAGCCGTGCCCGATGTGCCTCGCTGCCATTTATTGGGCCAAAATCGCTAAGGTCTTTTACGCCCTCACCGGAAGGCATGCCGCTGAAATCGGTTTTGCTGATGATTGTATCTCCAGAGAGTTGGCGCTGCCCATCTCCCAGCGACGGCTTCCGATGAAGCAAATCGCGCGGCCAGAGGCTTTGATCGCATTCGAAGAGTGGGAGCATAGAAAAGACAGAATCGAATATTGATGCGAACGCAGGAGTTTTTTATGTCCATGAACACGTCTTCGGGCTTGGGGCCTGGCGGTGATTGTGTCTGCCCCAAATGTGGAGAAAAAATACCTCACCGCCAGCGCGTTCCCTGTCGAGAAGAGCGGTGCCCCCAATGCGGCGCCAAGATGTTGCGCGAAGGCTCCGAACATCATCAACTCTGGGATGAGAAAAGAAAGGCAAAGGAATAGAAATCATGCTGGCTTTTGGTCCTATTCCCTCGCGACGCCTTGGGCGGAGCTTGGGAATCAACAACATTCCTCCCAAGATTTGCACCTATTCTTGCGTGTATTGCCAAGTAGGCCGCACCTTGAAGATGCAAATTGAGCGACAGGCGTTTTATGGACCGGATGAACTATTGAAAGATGTGGAGAAAAAAATAGCTGAAGTCCGAAAAGCCGGAGCATCTATCGATTACCTAACTTTCGTGCCTGACGGCGAGCCAACTCTGGATATCAATCTTGGCCGCGAAATCGATTTGTTAAGGCTTTTCGGGTTCAAAATTGCCGTGATCACCAACGCTTCCCTGATCTGGTGTCACGAGGTGAGAAATGATTTGATGCAAGCGGACTGGGTTTCTTTGAAAGTGGACGCCGTCAACGAAGAGGTTTGGCGCAAGGTTAACCGGCCTTATCGCTCTTTGCAATTGTCCTCAATCTTGGATGGAATGCTTGCGTTCGCGAGAATTTACAAGGGTGAGCTTGCCACTGAGACCATGCTGGTCAAAGGCCTCAATGATAGCCCTGAGCACGCCAAGGAAATCGCCGGTTTCCTGGCTCAGCTCAAACCCGACAAATCTTACATTTCGATTCCAATCCGGCCGCCGGCAGAAACATGGGTAAAGCCGCCCGATGAAAAAGCCATCAATGTGTTCTATCAGATTTTCAACAAAAAAGTCAAAGGCGTGGAATATTTAATCGGCGAGGAAGGGAATGCGTTTGCTGCAACCGGCAATGTCGCGGAAGATCTGTTGAGCATTACTGCCGTGCATCCGATGCGAAAGGAAGCCGTGAGAGAATTGTTGGCGCGCGCCCATGCGGATGCTTCCATCATTCAACAGTTGATTGCGCAAGATTTGCTTTTCGAAGCAGAATACGAAAACAAAAAGTTCTATCTCAGGAGGTTTCCTGTAGTGAACATAAAAAGGATAAAGCTGTGAACCACAAATTTTAGGAGGTAAAAATATGAGAAGGGTTACACCTTTTCTCGCCATTGTTGCTTTGGTGATCCTGCCGTCATGGCTCTTCGCGCAGGATCCCGGCAATTTCGCCACGAGCTTGCACGGTACACGTCAGGGCAAGTTTACCTGGTATGACAGCGCGAACGGTGGGATGGAGTCGCTGACCGGAATTCCGATGTCACAACTCGGATGCCACAGATGTCACCCGGGAACTTATGCCAACGGCAGTGCCGTTGATCCCGCCACGTATGAACCCGGTTGTAACGATTGCCACAACTTTGTTCAGGGCACGGCGGTCGCCGACCAAATTTGTCTCAAATGCCATAGTCGCCAAGGCACGGAGAGAAATCTCGGTTATCAAGATGTGCATGTGCTGAAGGGATTTCAGTGCACCACTTGCCATACCAAGAAGGAAATGCACGGCGACGGAACCGCCTATGCTTCGATGCTTGAGCCTGGCGCCACAGAAGTGACGTGTGAAAAATGCCATACCTCACTCGCCAGCAACGCCTCTCACGATCTTCATGGGGCGAAAGTGCAGTGCACCGCATGTCACGTGAAGTCGGTGATTTCATGCTACAACTGCCATATTGAAAGTTATGTTGAAGGCGGAATCCGGCGTCACTATGGTCCGCAGCGTGATTTTATTTTTCTGGTGAATCGCGAGGGAACGGGCAAAGTTTACCCGGCAAGCTTCCAGACCGCATCTTATGATGGTAAAACGTTTCTGGCGATTGCGCCGTTCACACCGCATACTGTCATGAAGGAAGGGCGTGCCTGTGCCGAGTGTCACAACAACGCCGCAATACAAGAGTACGATCAAACCGGAAAAATCACGGTGACAAAGTGGGACACCACCCAGAAGAAGATCATCAGCCCCACCGGTGTTATCCCGATTACCTCGGACTGGCAACAGGGGCTGCAGATTGATTATCTCGATTACACCGGAGATCCCAAGTCCACGACCACGGACCCGACAAAATGGGTTTTCCTGAAATCAACAGCGGATGGCCAACAAATGTTGTATGCTCAGTCGTTGACCGCCGAACAGTTGAACAAGCTGCGGCTGGCTGTCGGAGTGGAAGAGAAACAGAATACCCTTCCCGAGGCTTTCAGGTTGATGCAAAACTATCCGAACCCCTTTAATCCGGCAACAACGATTGAGTTTCATTTACCTAGCCCGACTGTCGTCACGTTGAAGATCTACAATCTCATGGGATTTGAAATGAAGACTTTGTTGTCGAATGAAAAATTGGACGCAGGCGTCTACAAATTTTCGGTGGGAATTGATGAGCTGACGAGTGGAGTTTATTTTTATCAGCTTGTCACGCCGGCCTTCACCCAAACGAGAAAGATGACGGTGCTCAGATAAGGTTCGGTCACTGACCGGTCGCTCATTGCGACCGGTCAGTTGACCTCAGCGAGTGTAATGTGAATGAACAGAACGCCGTTGACACACGAACGAATCTTTCGTGAAGAAGAATTTGCCGGAAGTTATGCGCGGCGGCACCAAAAGATGGCCGAGAAGTTTGGCCACGAGTGCGCTGAAAAACTCACCTCGCGCGGATTTCGAGCCGGCAGGATACTCGATGCCGGCTGCGGTTTTGGCGGAACGGCTCTGGTGCTGGCGCAGCGTTTTCCGGACAGCGAGATCGTTGGGATCGATTTGTCCGAGCCGCTGTTGCGTCTGGCAAATCGGAACGCGCAAGCGGCCAAGTTGGAACGTCGCGCAAAATTTGAAATAGGCGACGTGGAAAAAATACCATACGCAAATCATTCTTTCGATGCCGTTCTGAACATCAACATGGTTCATATCGTCGAAAATCCCGTGCGAATGCTCGATGAGATTGAACGTGTGCTCAAGCCGGAGGGTTTTCTTTTCATCGCCGATTTGCGGCGCTCCGTATTGGGTTTCATCGAGAAAGAAATTAGAGCAGCCTTGACATTGGACGAAGCAAAGCATCTGCTCAACCCGTCGAAGCTGAGAGCAGGGAAATTTTCTTCCAATGCGCTGTGGTGGAGGTACGAGACGTGAGCAGCGAGAGAGTGAAGTCCGTGTACCGGCTCAGGCTCTACCCTGATGCAGTTCTGCGAAAAAAATCCCTGCCGCTTGATGACGTCAATGGTGCGGTGCGGGATTTGATGGCCGGCATGGCGGAAATCATGTACACGTACAACGGCATCGGCCTGGCCGCACCGCAAGTGGGCATGCTGCAACGCATCATCATCGCCGATGTCGGTGAAGGCTTGATCACTTTGGCCAATCCGGAGATTCTTCAGAAGGAGGGAGAAGGCCGATTGGAGGAAGGGTGTTTGAGCTTGCCCGACATTCAAGTCGATATTACCCGCAGCCAATCGATTTTTGTGCGCGGCCTCAACCCCGAAGGGAAAGAAGTTCAACACGAGCTGAGCGACTTGATGGCCCGGGTCATTCAACACGAGATCGACCACCTTAACGGTGTGCTCATCATCGACTACGCCTCGGCCACTGAGAAAATCCTTCTGCGCAGACAGTTGAAAGAACTGCAGAAGCAGGAAGAATCATGACAACAAGGGCATGCAGAATTTCGAGTCCGCGCTGCGCGTGTTGACGCGACCCCGCACGCCCTCAAGAAAGGATGATCAACATGAAGATTGCAGTAGCCACCGAAGATGGCAAGACAATCTCTGCGCATTTTGGGCGCAGCCCCTTCTTTGCCATTTACGAAATTGCAGACGGCAAAGTCATCAACCAAGAAATGCGCCGGAATACGTTCACCGGACATTTTCGTGGTGGGGTAGCACACGAAGATGGACACCATGATCACGGCAAGGGAGATGAGCATGCCCATCAAACCGTAGCTGAAGGGCTGCAGGATTGCCAAACTGTGATTAGTCATGGCATGGGACGCCGCGCCTGGGAAGATTTGTGCAGCCGGGGAATCGAAATGATCGTCACGGATGAAACCGAGGTGGAGCGGGCGCTCAATCTGTATCTGGTCGGTGAGCTGAAAGACCGAACCGAGAAGCTGCATTGAATAGTCTGCTGCCCGAGGAAAACAAAATGGAAAAAATTGATCTGTCCGACAGGAAGATTCTCTTCATTCTACCGCCTTTTGATTTTTGTGATGAAGAGTATCAAAAGCCCAAAAACTTGTTTGATGAATGGGGCGCGCGCATCGTTGTCGCTTCTTCGTCCCTTGCCAACGCCAAAGGCACGGGCGGGGCGTTGGCAAAACCGCAGATCACCATTAACGATGCGGCAGCCAGAGATTTTCAGGCATTGCTTTTGGTTGGCGGCAGCGGCAGCCAAAAGTTCTGGCGTGATCAGGCGGTTCACGATTTGACCAGGCGGGCCAATCGGCTTGAAAAAATTGTGAGCGCCAGCGGTTATGCCGTGATGATTCTTGCCAATGCCGGCCTGTTGCAGGGAAAACGGGTCACCGGTTTTCCTGTCATCGAAACCGTTTTGAAATGGCAGGGCGCGATCTACACGGGTAAGCCGATTGAAGTTGTTGGAAATATCGTTACCGCAAGCGGACCGGAGGCCGCGGAGGAATTTGCTGAAGCGATTGCCAAGCTGGTGGCCGGAACTGCATCGCAGCGTATTAAAAGAATGCACGATTTCCATTGATCTATGATAATTGTTCAGTTATTTTGTACGCGATTGAGCGGACTGCCATAATTCGCCGATCTCAACAATCCCGAATGTTTTTTGCACGTGAATAATTACGACCCATGAAAGGAAAAATCATGAATATCGGAATACCCAAAGAAACGGCTATTGAAGAGCGCCGGGTGGCGCTTACGCCGGTCGGCGTCTACGCCCTGGTCAATGAAGGCCACGCGGTGCACGTCGAACAAGGCGCGGGAAAAGCCAGCGGCTTTTCCGATCAGGAATTTCAGAACGTCGGCGCGCAAATCGTTTTCTCCGGCGACGAGGTTTTTCGGCGATCTCAGCTTGTGGTCAAGGTGCAGCCACCGACAGAAGATGAGTGCAAATATCTCGAGCAGGGAAAAATCGTATTTTCGTTGCTGGGATTGGGCATTGCGCGCAAAGCCATCATTAAAAAATTATTGGAAACGGGCGTCATCGCGCTCGGCTATGAATTCATCGAACAACCCGATGGCAATCTGCCGATCTTGACGGCGATGAGCGAGATTGCCGGCAATCTGCTGCCGCAAATTGCCGGCCGGCTGCTGGAAAGTGAATATGGTGGCCGCGGCATTATCTTGGCCGGTGTTTCCGGAGTCACGCCAGCAAGCGTGGTCATTCTGGGCGCGGGCGTGGTTGGCTTCACCGCCGCCCGTGCGTTCTCCGCACTCGGGGCGCGAGTTTTGGTTCTGGATAAAAACATTAACAATCTGCGCAACTTGGATCGGCTTCTCGATAAGCGTGTGTCGACTTCGATCATCACGCCGCTGCTGGTGGAGCGCTGGACGCGCCTTGCGGATGTCTTGATTGGCGCGGTGCTGATTCACGGACAAAAACCGCCGAACTTGGTGACGGAGGACATGGTGAAAAAAATGAAGGCAGGTTCGGTGATTATCGATGTTTCCATCGACCAGGGAGGTTGCATTGCAACCAGCCACCCCACGACCCTGTCCGCGCCGACGTTTGTGCAGCATGGCGTCACGCATTATTGTGTGCCGAACATTCCCGCGGCCGCGGCGCGAACGGCTTCGCATGCGCTGAATAATTCCGTGTTACCGTGGGTGCTTGAAGTTGCCGATGACGGGTTGGAAAAAACATTGCATGGCATGTCCCCGCTGCGCAAAGGGGTTTATACGTTTCAAGGCCAGTGCACGCAGCAAGCCGTCGCAAGTTTGATTGAGTGCGAATACCGGAATATTGATTCATTGCTTTCTCTCAACGATCGCCAATAGCTCGAGCCGAAAGGAGATGACTTTAAGATGAGATGGATAGAAGACTATAGAAGCAAGCTGGTGAAGGCCGAGGAGGCCGTTGCCCTGATAAAAAGCGGCGATAAGATTTCCATTTCCGGCAATGCCGCAGCGCCGTATGTTCTTCTCAACGCGCTGGCGCAACGCAAGGATGATTTGAAGGACGTCGGTGTGTTTACCTTGTTGATGCTCGGCGAAAACCCGTTGAGCAAGCCGGACATGCGCGGCCGCTTCCGGCTCAAATCGCTTTTTGTCGGGCCGGCCGATCGCGCGGCGGTCAATGAAGGGCGCGCCGATTATTATCCCATTTTTTTGTATGAGATTCCCGGACTCTTTCGCACCCAGGTGCAATTGGACGTGGCGGTTATTCATACCTCGCTGCCGGATGAGCATGGTTTCGTTTCGCTCGGCGTGGAAACCATCGCGACGAAAGCGGCGGCGGAAACCGCAAAAGTCGTCATTGCTCAGGTGAATGATCGAATGCCTCGCGTCCTGGGCGATTGTTTTTTGCATATATCCCGGCTCAGCAAAATTGTCGAAGTCTCAGAACCTCTGCCCACGCTGGCGCCCAAGCCGTTCTCGGACGTTGAAAATCAAATCGCGCAGCACATCACAACCCTTATTGACGATCGTGCCACGCTGCAACTGGGTATCGGCGGCATTCCGGACGCCGTGCTGGCGTTGTTGAAAGGCAAGAAAGATTTGGGCATTCACACCGAAATGGTGTCTGATGGCGTTATGCGGGCCATTGAAGACGGCATCGTAACCAATGCCTACAAGAGCCTGCATCCGGGAAAAGTGATTGCCACCTTTCTTTTGGGCAGTGAGCGGCTTTATGAATACAGTCACAACAACCCGCTGTTTGAGCTGCATCAGGTGGACTATACCAACGATCCCTTTGTGGTGGCGCGCAACGATAATATGGTCTCCATCAACTCCGCGCTGGAAGTGGATCTAACCGGCCAGGTTTGCTCGGATAGCATTGGCTATTCGATTTATTCGGGCTTCGGCGGCCAGGTTGATTTCACGCGCGGCGCCGCGCGCGCCAAGGGCGGCAAACCCATCATCGCGTTATCGTCAACGGCCAAGAACGGGCAACTGTCTCGCATCGTGCCGCATTTGAACGAAGGCGCGGGCGTCGTGACCAGCCGCGGTGATGTGCACTACGTCGTAACGGAATACGGCATTGCTTATTTGCACGGCAGGAGCCTGCAAGAACGCGCCAAAGCGATGATCAGCATCGCGCATCCGAATTTTCGCGAGGGTTTGGAGAAATTCGCCAAGTCCAAAAAATATTTGTGAAAATGGCAACGATCGAATTGCCGGGCAGGAAGATTCTTTTCATTCTTCCGCCCCGCAATTTTCGTGATGAAGAGTATCAAACGCCACGGGCAATTCTTGAGAATGCCGGCGCCCGCGTCGTCGTCGCGTCTGCTTCGCTTGCGCCTGCCAAAGGGATGCTTGGCGCTCTCGTCACCCCGGATGCTGTGATGGATGGCTTGAATGCAGAGGACTTTGACGCCGTTCTGCTGGTGGGCGGCGTTGGTTCCAGCAAATATTGGCATCATGATATCGTTCATGATTTGGTACGAGAAACGAACCGGGCCGGGAAAGTGGTGAGCGCCATTTGTTTGGCGCCGGTAACGTTGGCGAACGCCGGACTCCTGGCGGGAAAACGCGCCACGGCTTATCCGTCCGCTGCAAATTTTTTGAAATGGAAAGGCGCGAGCTACACCGGCAACTCAGTGGAGATCGATGGCAACATCATCACTGCGAATGGGCCGGAGGCCGCGGAAGAATTTGCGCAAGCAGTTGTCGCAAAGATTGCAAGCGCCAGCCGCAAGTCGGAAAATAAAATATGAGTAGCTGAGAAGTGTTTCCACGGTAAAAATTTCAT
>SZPB01000120.1 GCA_030263535.1 Cytophagia bacterium CHB2 | reverse complement strand
CGATGTCATCCCAAGGATCCGGCTCGAGTTGCTTGAGGCCCAGGGAAATCTTGCGTTCTTCGAGATCAATGTTCAACACTTTCGCATCAACCATCTCGCCGACCGACACGATCTTGCTGGGGTGGCGAATGTGCTGCGTCCAGCTCATTTCGGAGATGTGAATCAAGCCCTCGACGCCGCGCTCCAATTCCACAAACGCGCCGTAGTCGGAGATGCTGACCACCTTGCCGCGCACCACCGTGCCCATGGGATATTTTTTGTCGACATCAACCCAGGGATGCGGCTGCAGTTGTTTCAAGCCGAGCGAAATGCGGTCTTTGGCTTCGTTGAAATCGAGCACTTGCACTTTGATCTTCTGATCGAGCGCAACGATTTCCGAGGGATGGCTAACGCGGCCCCACGAGAGATCGTTGATGTGTAACAAGCCATCGACGCCGCCGAGATCGATGAAGACGCCGAAATCGGTAATGTTTTTGACCGTGCCCTCCAGCACCTGGCCTTTGGCAAGATTTTCAAGAATGCGGCCGCGTTGCTCGGACATCGCTTCCTCCACCAGCACACGATGCGAGACCACGATGTTCTTGCGCAGCTCATTGACTTTTACCACGCGAAAATCCATCATCTGGCCGATGTAGGCGTCGAAATCGCGAATCGGCTTCAAATCGATTTGCGAGCCGGGCAGGAAGGCGTCAATGCCCATGAGATCGACCACGATGCCGCCTTTGATGCGGCGCGTGCAACGGCCCTGCATGATTTCGCCCTTGTCATGCGCCTCCAAAACGCGCTCCCACACGCGCATGAAGTCTGCTTTCTTTTTGGAAAGCACGAGTTGGCCGTCTTGATCTTCGACATTGTCGAGAAAGACTTCGATATCATCGCCGATCTTCAGGCTCTTGGGGTCTTGAAATTCTTCGATCGGGATGACGCCTTCGCTTTTGAAGCCAATGTCCACGGCAACTTCGCGATTATTGATGGCGAGGATTTTTCCTGTGACGAGCTGGCCCTCGACGAATTCCGTCAGGGTATCTTCGTAAAGGCGCTCGAAATTTTTGAGTTCTTCATCCGAATACTCGACGGCTTCCTTCAAGTCTTTCTTCGCGATGACTTTGGTGGCAGGGTCGTAGGCCATACTTTTTCCATTTACCTGAGAAGCAGATTTGTGAGCAGCATTGAGCGTGGCGTCATCGGCGGCCGCACTGCTTTGCGGCTCGCTTCCGATCCCGCTGGGGGGTTCCGCGCTCATGTGAGTTACAGCCATTGGTTTGAACATGGGTTAAGTGAATCTCCTTAAGGGTTATTTATTCGCCCCGGCATTTTTGCCGGAGCCTGAACTTCTTGCAATTCTACAATGCCGGCATTGACAGCGCCCGCAATCGCGAGATAGCTTTCCTTTTCATCGGCGGCATTTTCTAAAAAAGGCGACACGTCCACGACGCCGCCGAACACGACTTTGACGCGCGGCCGCCGCAAGCTGAAACCGCGTTTGTGATACAGCCCGTCAATGTGAACCGGTACAACATTCACGCGGTTGCGCGCCGCCAGCATACCAACGCCGGCCTTGAGCCTGCCCAGGCTGCCGGACTTGACGCGCGTGCCTTCGGGAAACAGCAGCACGGCATGGCCTCTGGCCAACAGCTCTTCCACGCGTTTGATGGTTGACAGGCTCGTTCCGGAGCGATCTGTGGGAATGGAGTTGTAAAAGCGCAACAAATTGCCCAACAGCGGATTGCGAAACAACTCCTTTTTCGCCATGAAATAAACCTCGCGCGGAATGAGACAGCCGATCAAGGGCGGATCATAGCCCGAAATATGATTGGCGGCAAGCAAAATTTTGCCCGTGCGCGGGACGTTCGCCTGACCGCGCACCTCGATGCGAAAGAGCAAGGTGAAATAGACACGAACGAGAAATTGTGAAAATCGAAAAATCGCGCGTTTCACTTTTTCATTTTTTGCTTCAGGGCATTGACGATGAAATCAACTTGTTCGTCCAGCGTCAAGTTGGTGGTGTCGAGAATAACGGCGTCTTCTGCGGGCCGCAGCGGCGCCACCGCGCGCCTGGAATCTTTTTCATCGCGCAACTCGATTTCATGCCGCAGCGCCTCAAAATCTTTGGAGATGCCTTTCGCTTCCAATTCAAGCTGGCGCCGGCGCGTGCGCTCATCGAGCGAGGCGCTCATGAAAATTTTAAGATCGGCGTCGGGAAAAACCACGGTGCCGATATCACGGCCTTCCATCACCACGCCGCCTTGCTGGCCGATCTCGCGCTGGTGCTTCACCATCAAGGCGCGTACCTCGGGATTGCCCGAAATCGGCGCGATGTTGTTGGTGACGTGCGGATCGCGGATCTTCGTGGTGACATCGCGGCCATCGAGATACACGCGATCGCCCTCCGGGCCGGGCTTGATGGCGATGCGCGTGCGCACCGCTTCCGCGACCACGGCGTGATGATTTTCCAGCGAAGTATTTGTTTCCAAAATTTTCAAGGTTAAGGCGCGATAAAACGCGCCCGTATCAAGATATGTGAAACCCAACCGGCGCGCGAGCAGGCGCGCGG
This sequence comes from Cytophagia bacterium CHB2, assembly GCA_030263535.1. NCBI lineage: Bacteria > Pseudomonadati > Bacteroidota > Cytophagia > Cytophagia bacterium CHB2. Next base: position 13,704 of record SZPB01000120.1, on the reverse strand, counting down.
TTGTGCTTTTGCCCGAGCCTGCCGGGCCGTCGATGGCAATAATTGGACGCCGTTGATGGTTCATCGCGATAACCGGCGCAGTCAACTCTTCAGGCCTCAGTGTTTTGATCATACGACTCATCACATGTGAAATGGAATGACGATTTCCCTATCACGATATCCTAGCAACGAGACGGCGTCCCTGGCTCTCTGCTAAAATCCCAAGGAATCGTTGACTTCCTGCATTGAGGAATCTGCAACAATCCCGACGGGGGTTATTCTTTCATGCGTGCACCTTTTTCCTCCGTCGAAAAAATCCAACCGACGAGCTTGCCAATATCAATCAGATCTTCTTCGAGCCAATAACGGCGGTTGCGCACGAACCGCGAGCTGGTTTCATTTTCCGGGATGGCTTGAATTTCTTCGTGAATCTTTTGTATGCGCATTTGCCATGCTCGCATATTTGCTGCCCGCAAATCAACCCAACCATCGTGCGCCCAATTTTCAATATGAGCCGGCGTGACGTCAAGAATATTGTTGCCGCGAAACGGCGGAATTTTGATCTCCGGCCCGCGCAGCAACCGCTGGCCGTCACGCAGCAAAATCGGAATGCCGATCGAAATGATTTCCGCGCGCAATTTGGCGTTTTCTGTGATCACGGTTTCCAATCGCTCGGCAAGTTCTTCGGGCTTCAGGTCGCGCACGCTTTTGAGCGTCGTGCAAGCCAGCTTGAGCAGATGCGCTTCACAAAGCAGTTTTGAAAGACGCGGCGGACCGAGCAATTCAAAGGCAACGCTGGTGGCGCCATGTTCGGCCACCAATTCTTTCATTTGCTGCAAAACCGTGGCGCGCATCACGCCGGCGCGATACGTCGGCCCCATGACGGAGTTATCCAGCGCGTTGATAATGTCATGGCCGGTGTTTCCGCCCTTGACTTCATACATCACATTGCGCGCAATTTCCTCGGGCGTCACAAATTCCATCTGGCCGGAATCGGAGATCGCGGTGAATTCGCCCAGGGAAAAAATGCCGTTTTCACCGGTATCCACAAAAACCGATTTGAGAATTTCACCGTTGAGCGGCTGCCATCCGCTGCGTTGCGCCTGCTCTTCTTTCAGCGGCAGCTTTGCTTCCAGCTTGAGCGCTGCTTCCGGCGGACAATCGTACAGCGGAATCGGCTTGCCGTGCCGCATGATCGGGCCGTAGGCAATGCGCTTCCAGGCGATTGCCGCCGTTGGTTTGATTTCCTTCGTGATGGGCGCATCCGGCGTGCGCGCCATGAGAAAGAGCAGCATGGTGTGCGCGCCCGCAATCGATGATTTGCTCAACAAAACGCGCGAGGGCTTTTCCTCGGAATGCGTGTAGGGAATATTCAAACCCATGCCGCCGGTGCCACTCGTGCCGACTTTGCAGTAAACTTCCGTGCGCGCCCGGCGCATGGCTTCATAGAGAATCTGCACGTGCCGGATCAACTGCGGAATGTACAACGTGCAAAGCAATTTTTCAACTTCAGCGACAAAAGGCGCCGAGTACGTACGCCCGGCTTTCACCGCATCCAGATGGCTGCTGATGCGATAATACCCGGCGAACACATCTTGATAGGCAAGGGCAGTAGCCGAATTCACACAATCAACAATCACCTGTGGGCGATACTGTTGAATGATTTGAAAAAGCAGCGAGCGTTCGAGAATGGCCTCCGTGAGATCGCCGAGCACGTCTTCGATCAGCATCGCGCGCAAAGACCCTTCTTCCAAAATATCCGTGCGCGACTTGCCTTGCAACGCATCTCGCACGAAAATGTTACCCCAGGAGGGCGTGAGGCGGCAACGCCCGTCGCACTCCAGGCGCAGTTGGTTGGCGGCTTCGCGCGCCTCCTGCTCCGTCATTGAAGCGACGATCAATTCATCCGGCTGCTCGGTCAAAAATTGCCGGCAAACGGCCATGCCCACCAGCCCCCAGCCGCCGAGCACCAGCACGCGTTTATTGCGAATTTCCATCTCGCCCGTTCGTTGCTTGATTGAGCAGCTTGACTTCTCGTTGTTCGAGATAGCGCCATTCACCGACGCCAAGTTTACCCAGGCGCAACGGTCCGATTTGAATCCGCTGTAACCGCTTCACGGGAAAACCGACCGCAGCAAACATTTTGCGGACCTGGCGATTGCGGCCTTCCATGATCGTCATTTCACAGAAACGCCGGTCCTCTGCATTCGGAAAGCGCAACTCACCGGAAACCGGGAGCCGCACCTCCGGGATGCGCACCCCGCGCTGCAGCGCGCGGGCCGCGCGTTCATCCAACGCCTCTTTCAAGGCCACGCGATACGTCTTCTTCACTTTGAAGCGCGGATGTGTGAGGCGATAGGATAAATCGCCGTCATTGGTTAAAAGCAAAAGGCCTTCGCTGTCGCGATCCAAACGCCCAACGGAAAACACGCGCACCGGCGTTTTCACCAAATGAAAAACCGTCAAACGGCCCTTTTCGTCGCTGGCGGTCGTCACGTATCCCGCCGGCTTATTGAGCATGATGTACGTCAATGCCAGGCTCGGCCGCAACACTTCGCCGGCTGCGACCACGACATCCACGGCGCCATCGACTTGCACGCCAAGCTCTGTCACGATTTTGCCGTTGACTTTGACACGGCCTTCGGCGATCCAGCGATCAGCCTCGCGACGCGAGCACAAACCGCTTTGCGCCAGGTAGCGATTGAGCCGGATCAAATGCGGCAAGGTTTTGGATTCCATTCTCTTCACGCTTACCCGCAATTGATGCTGAAATCGCGGGCCCTCCTTATCTGCCATCTCAGGCGCGCCGACTCAGTTTTTGCAGCGCGCTCTTAACCCAATTCATAGCCCGCCGCCACAAACGAATGATTCCGCTTGCCGCTTCAACTTCCGGGCTTGAGATCATCGTTTCGCTCGCCCCGATCTGCGCCGGGGCTGGCACGAAAAAAGGCGGCTCGGCAGTGCTCTCCGGCGCATGCTCTTCTCGCGCAGCATTCATATCTTCATCCCGCAACGGTTCGGCCTCACGCATACTCGCAGAGCTTTCAGGTCGCTGCTCGTTCTCGATGCGCGCAGGCACAGAGCCATCTTGCGCATCCGCACGCAAAATCTCTTTGTCCTGGCTACCGAAGGAAGATTCTGCGGGCGTTTGACTTTCTGGCCGCTCCGGCGTATCGAGAAGCGACATTGCCGCAACCGGAACAAAGCCGGGCGTACGTTGAGAGTTTTCCTCTTCGTTTTCGTCATCCTGCTGTTCGAGCGCGCCTGCCGGCAGTGTCGTGGTATTTACAGCAGTCCGATCATCGGCCTCAGCTTCTGGCACAAAATTCTCAAATTCCGGCGCTTCTATTTCGGTTTCGCGCGCGGGCGGCAACTCCTGCGGCGAAGTGGTTTCGGCGGCAAGATGATCTCGCTCAGCAAAAACCCGGGCAAGTTCCGATTCCGAGCTGGCCGCGCTGTCTTCCTCGGCGGAGTCAAGTGAACCTTCTTCGGGCTTTCGAGCCTCCGTTTGCGCCGCTTGCGATTCACCGTTGAACGTTTCTTCGGCAACCCACCCATCGATTTCGAGTGCCGGCGGTTCTGGTTCAAGCTCTTCTGCGGGAGACGATAAGAACTCATTGAAATCAAAACTGCCGGACTCATTGACGGGATTGTTTTCTTTTTCCTCGTTCAAAGAGACAAGCGTTGCCAGCAAAATCTCATTGGTGGTTTCAAGATTAGCGGGCAACTCTTGTATTGGCGTTTCAATTTGAGCCTGCTCCTCTTCGCTCAACCGGCCGTCCAGCAATGCAAATTCGCGCGTTGTGCCCAGATCCTCGGTAAGAAAACGCTCGGGCAGCGAATCTGCCGCTTGATTAATGGGATCGGCAATGGGAAGTTCCGGTTCTCGAATATTGAATTCCATTGCCGCCAACTCCATCGTATCCATGGCAAAATTCGGCTTCTCTTCGTCTGCCCGTGGTTGCAGCAACGCCTCCGGCTCATCTTCAGTCAAGCGCGTGAGCGCTTCAAGCTCTTCCATATCGTCTTTGCTGTCGAACTCAAGCTGCTGCGGGGGTTGATCGCGCTCTTGCGACTTTTCAGAGACTTCCGGGGTATCTGCAAAGAGGCCATAAAAACCAATCCCCTCTTCGGATTCCGTGGTGCCGGGCAAGGTATCGGGCAAGGCATCAATAAGATCTTTTGCCGGCGGTTTCGAGGATTCCTCAACCGCTGCGGCGGCATTCGCTGAAACTTGCTCCGGCGCTGCACTTGCTTCGTCTTCCAAGCTCGTTACCGCAGATGCTTGCTGCGGCGTTACGTCTTCATCTTCAGTGTTAAGGGCTTGGGCTGATTGGCCGTCAACCGGAGCACGCTGCAACAACTGCGGTGCGGCCAGCGCAGCGCCGGTGCTGGCGGCGATTTCAGCAATCGAGACTTCGGTGACGTCTCCTTCTTTTGCCGCTTCGCCTTCAAAATTGATGGGCAAGCTCAATTGCTTGTCGCTTTCCGCGAGCAGTTGCGCGACTTCGTCCGGCAGGCCTTCTTTGCTGAAAAGCTCCTCGATTTCGCGCGGCTTGGGCAATTCCGAAAGATCATTGATGCCGAAGTATTTCAGAAACTCCGGGGTTGTGCCGTACAGCAACGGCCGCCCCACGCCTTCTGAACGGCCGGCGATGGTGACGAGTTTGCGTTCCATCAGCGTGCCGACCACGGCGTCGGAATTCACGCCGCGAATCTGCGCGATGTCGACACGGCTGATCGGTTGTTTAAAGGCAATGATCGCCAGCGTTTCCATACTCGCCTGCGTGAGGCGGTATTTTTGCCGGCCGAAGAATAGTTTTTTGATCCAGCTATGGAATTCCGGCTTGGTGGAAATATGATAACCGCCGCCGACTTTGCGAATAAAAAACGAGCGCCCGGATTCGGCATACTCGCGATTCAACTCCTCCACAACCTGTTCGATGACGGCGGCGTCCGTGTCTTCGAGCGTCTCCTGAATGCGCTCGAGCGTCACCGGCGCATCCGAAGCGAACACCAGCGCTTCGACAATGGGTTTGAGTTCTGAGAGGTTCATCAAATCCTTTTGAGCCAAATTTCACCGAAGGGTGTCGATTGCGTCGCCACCACCAGGCCCCGGCGCATCATTTCGAGCAGGGCAATGAAAGTGACGATCATATAAATCTTGCTCGGCATGCGTTCGAGCAAGCTCATAAACAACAATTGTTGATGCACGGCCAATTCTTGCAAAACGTAATCAATTTGATCATCGATGGTGACCGGAAGCTGTTCGACAGTGTGCGGCGTTTCGCGCGGCACGCGCAGCAGCACGTTTTTGAAGGCCGTGATCAAATCGAACAAGGAAACTTCAACGGCATGCTCCAAGAAATCGGATTGATCTTTGACGAATTCATAATCAAAATAATTGCGGGAATAAAAATCTCGCTCCCGCACCTCCAATTCGACCATGCGCGAAGCCAGATCTTTGAATTGCTGATACTCGAGCAACCGCCGCACCAATTCATCGCGCGGGTCTTCTTCTTCCTCTTCGCCCTCTTCCGGATTCTTGGGCAGCAGCAATTGCGCTTTGATGCGAATCAGCGTTGCGGCCATAAGAATGAAGTCGCCGGCGCTTTCGAGATCGAGCATTTGCAAGATTTCAACATATTCCAAAAACTGCCGCGTGATGTCGGCAATGGGAATATCGTAGATATCGACTTCTTCTTTGCGAATGAGGAAGAGCAGCAAATCCAGCGGCCCTTCAAAGGTGTTCAGTTTAACGCGATATGCCATATGTTTCGTAGTGGCCCCTTCCGGGGCTGGGCTGACATCAATTTTGAGCGCCTGAAGGCGCAACGATCAATTCACCCAACTGCATCGCACGGCGCACTTCTGTCATGGTTTTTTGCGCTTCGTGCTGCGCGCGTTTCTCGCCGTCGGCAAGAATGTCCTTCACCTCGCCGAGATGATTTTCATAATAATTCCGCTTTTCCCGCATGGGCGCAAGGAATTCGGCAATGCGCGCGGCGCAGCGATTCTTGCACTCCACGCAGCCAAGCTGGCCGCTTTCGCACCCCGCGCGAATCTCGCCGACTTCCGCGGGATTGAATTTGTTGTGGTAGGTGAAGACCAAACAAATATCCGGCCGGCCCGGATCGCCGCGGCGAATCTTCTGCGGATCCGTCACCGCCTTGCGCATCTGCGCTTGAATCTGCTCGGGAGAATCCGACAGCGCAATGGTATTACCCAGCGACTTGCTCATCTTCGCCTGGCCATCGAGGCCGGGCAAGCGCGCAAACTTAGTGAGTTTCAATTCCGGCTCGGGAAAAACCGGGCCGTATTGGCTGTTGAACTTGCGCGCGATCTCGCGTGTGATTTCCACATGCGGCGCCTGATCTTCACCCACCGGCACGGCGTCGCCCTTGTACAGTAAAATGTCCGCGGCCTGTAACACGGGATAGCCGAGATGGCCATAAACCAATGTCTCGAGATTCAAATCACGCGCTTGCTCCTTCACCGCGGGATTGCGCTCCAGGCGTTCCTTGGTGATCAACATGCCAAAAATCAAATACAACTCGGCATGCTCCTTGATTTGCGATTGGCGAAAAATCGGGCTGTGCGCGGGATCAATGCCGGCAGCCAGCCAATCGATCATCATGTCGAGGGTATTGTTGTAAAGCTGCGAGGTATCCAGGCTGGTGGTGAGCGAATGATAATCGGCAATCAGGTGGAAGTTTTGATAGGTTTTTTGTAACTCAACCCAATTCTCGAGCGCGCCGACGTAATGGCCGATATGCAACTTGCCGGTCGGGCGCATGCCGCTGAGGATGCGTTTCTTCGTCATCTAGTAAAAGTTTATTCGACAGTTTCTGTTGTGCTGGTTTTAAGCTGCTTTGGGCACGGCAACTTGTTGATAAGTAAAATTGGAAATGCCAGTGCGTTCTTTGGCATGTTCGAGCGTCATACTCACCAAATGGCCGTCCTTATCCAAGTCGATAATCGTGTTCTCATCGAAATCTTTCGTCTCGACGGCTTCATTATCGCTGAAAACGATATACAATGTATCCGTATCATGAAAGTATTGTGCTCGCATGAGTACTCGTTCATTTTACCCCAAAATAAAAAGCGCCTCGCACTTGACGAAAACCCAGCAACCAAGCCGAGGGCGCCTGCACTACATTTCAACCATCGTTTGCTTCAGCGTGCAACACTAAACCATTTTGGAGCTGGCAAAGAAAAAGCCCTAATTCATGAAGAGGTAGGGCTTCCAACGCTCATCGCCAATGCCGATAAAATGCTGGATAAAGTAGAGCTGATTGGGCCTCTGCGGTTTGCGGTGCAGCGGCATGCGAGCCTCTTCCGGCGTGCGATTGCCCTTGCGATTATTGCAATACACGCACGCGCACACGAGATTTTCCCACGAATCTTCGCCGCCGCGATTCTTCGGCAACACATGATCCACGGTGAGCGGACGTTGCGAGGTGCCGCAATACTGGCAGCGGTTGCTGTCGCGTTTGATAATATTCTTGCGCGACAAAATCACGCGCTTGCGCGGAATGTGAATGTATGTCACCAGCCGCACGATGCTGGGAAACGGCAGCGAGGTTCGCACCGAGCGCACTTCCCAGCGCGGATGACGCTCGATGATTTCAGCTTTGCCCAAAACGATCAGAACAATCGCCTTCTTTGCGGTGATCACACTCATCGGCTCATAGTTCTGATTCAGAATGAGCACATGTCGGTTCAAACTACCCATATTTTCACCAGGCGAGCTTTTCGCTGATCTAAAACTCAAAAGTCAAAAGTGTGGCCAATTTAAAAGAAATGCCCGCAAGAGTCAAGGCTTTTCTCGAAAGCGAATGGGCGCAAATCCAACAGCTTTAGGCAGTTGGGGTGGGTTAGGTATGCACAAAAATTTGTTCCCCTTAGAACCTTTTGACGATTTCTTCGCTTAACCTGAGTCTGCAACATGTGACAATCGAACTAAAGCTCATGCGGCGGCTTCTTCAATTCGACGCGAAAAATTTGAGAGGTGAAAATCGTCGAGCCGTAAATATAACCATCCGGACCGGTCGCCATGCTCGTGATGCCGGCCAAATGAAAAATATGTTTATTGTCGGAGAGCTTGCCCCCTTCAGAAATTCTCGCCGCGCGAACATAGCCGAGAAAAACGTCGTTGAACAGCAGCCTGCCATCGAGCAAATTACTGTACGGATCCTCACCCAGCATTTCATAAACCACACCCAACGACAGCGAATGTCGCAATTCGCCAATTGCTTCCGGATCTTCATTTTGATAGGTGGGATCGCGATGGCCGATCGCCAAAATGGGATCGCGCAAGCCCGGCCGGCTGCACACGCCCTCGCATTCCGGCCAGCCGAAATTGGCCGGACCGCCGCTGTAAAAATTGATTTCTTCGAATTGATTCGAGCCGACATCCGAAATCAAAATTTTGTCACGCCAGGTGATCAACCGCAAAGGGCTGCGAAAGCCTAGCGCAGCAATTTCATCTCGCACGCCGGGATCATTTGTGTAAGGATTATCAGGCGGAATCGTATAACCGCCGCCGGCAGCGGGAGAAACTCGAATCAATTTGCCCAGCAGAGAATTTGCATCTTGCGCAAATTGCGCTTGTGTCGCATCGCCCAAAACTGTGTACAAATATCCATCAATTCCGAATTCCAGTGAGTAAATGCCGTGCCAGGCTCGCCCCGGCGCAACGCGATCGACGTTCAGAATGATCGTCGTGGAATTTGCAATGGCTTGATAGTTGTTAGACCACTGCATGCGCACAATGCGATTCCAGCGATTATCGCCGGTGCTGAAGCAAAAATAAACAAAACCGTTCGCCGCGAATTGCGGATCGAAAGCTGCATCGGTCAGGCCAATCTCTCCCGGCGCCGGCGCAACCTCCGGCACGACAAAGGAACCGAGAAAACTGGCAGAATCACCGGACAAAATGAAATGATAAACCGCGCCGGCTTTGCCCAATACCACAAATTCGGAAGAGTTGGGCAAAAACTTGATGCGCGTGGTGAGCGGCGGCAAGCTATTTGATGCCACAATCTGTCGAGTGGTGAACCGATTGAAAATGTTTTCGGAAGGATTGCCGCTGTCCGTGGGGAAATTGCCTGATTGCGGGCAGGCAAAAAAAAGCAGGGGAATCGCGGCTAAAGAGATTCTTCGTATGATTGCCATTGACGCAGAGGTTTTCTATTTTCGGATAAATTTACAGGAGCCGTTATGCCGGATTTCGATGATGACGATTTCGAAGACTTTATCAACGATGAAGAAGGCTTGCCGCTAAAGCCCGGGCTGTTGAATCCCGTGACCTGGCATTGCGCCCGCTGCGGCGAAGCCAATGCGACTTCAGTCGATCCCTCCGCCGGTTTCGAGCAGGAATATGTCGAAGATTGCACCGTGTGCTGCCGCCCGAATGTGATTTTCATCAACATTGATGAAGAAAGCCTGCGGCTCACGTTGCGCAATGAGTTGGAGTATGAATAAAGAGCCGGCGATCAGCCACGGCTGGGCCGTGGCTTTTCTTCGTTCTGTGCGTGAGTATCGCGTCTTCAGAGCAGCGGCAAGCGATGGCCAAGCCATCGCTGCTTCATCCAGATGAAAAACACGCAAGCGACGGCCAAGCCGTCGCGGATCACAAACAAACATTGCTCGCTATGCTGCTGACTCGCCTGCCAGTATCTGATTCTGTTGATCTGTTATAAACTAACGGGCAAACTAAACATCGCCTTGACTATAATCAATCAAAAACTGATTGCTTTCTTGCGCGGTAGCTCTAAATTGTAAGTTGAAAATTTGGTGGCATCATGCAGATAAACCGCGTGGTCATTCTGCAAGAATTCGCCGAGAAAAGAGAAAAGACGATATGTCAAAGCGTAAAAGCCTGCCCAATTTTGGCAGCTACAAGGCAGCGAGTGAATGGCTTGACACACACTCTACCGCTGATTTGTATGCAAAACCAGTGAAATTCTCGGTCTCGCCGAATCTGCAAGTTCTCGTCGTTGACGCACAAGGGCATCCGATTGAAAGCGTATCACTCAAGAAGCAGATGAGCCAACAGATTCGCCGGATCGCCGCGCAGGAGGGTGTTTCTCCCGAATTGCTTGTGCAGAATTGGCCGCGGGAAAAGATAAGAGAACGGTTGCATTTATCGAACTAACAAACAAAAAAGCCGAGAGATCATTCCTGATCCCTCGGCTTGTCACCTGAGGAGGAGGAAGGCAAAACTCAAAAATCCGTGCCGAGCGAGAACATATATCTCGGTTTGCTAATCTCACCCAAGTCTGTTGGCCATGCGACATCATACTTCAGCATAAAATAGCCGAGATTCAAGCGCGCGCCCACGCCGACGGCCGCCCGCAAATCCTGCAAATGAAAACCGCCCTGCGTTGAAAACGGCTGAAATGTTTCCTTCACCAAGCCGGGCACATCGAGACCCCACGCGCCGGCAAAATCCGCGAACGTTGCCGCACTCAAGAAATCCGCCGAGGGCGGCAGGAACGGAATCAGCGGAAACCGGTATTCCAAATTTGCTGCGACGAATTTCGTTCCCACCAGTTCGCCGTAATCTGCACCGCGAAACGTGTACGGCCCGCCGATCTGAAAAATTTGTGCATCGCGATCGAAACTGCCGCCGGCGAGCAGGCGCGCGGCAATCACCGAGCGTTGCTTCACATTGAAGTAGCGACGATAATCACCGACCAAAGTGGTAAACTTCAAATCATTCGTCGTGCGCTGAACTTCGAAGCGGCTGCGCACACCGTTGAACGGGCCGAGCGGGCCATAAACCGTGTTGTCAAAAACATAGGCCGCGCCCACCTGGCCGAAGGCAGCACTGCCAAGGCTCGACTCGTCCCGGCGAATTTCGCCGCGATTGAAATCGATTTGATCGACAATCAAATTTGCACTCACAAAGGTCGCGCCCGCGCTTAACTCCAAGCGCGAAAAGCGGCTGAACGGGAAGAAGGTGAACGCATTGAAGCCGCGATAGGTTTGCGTCACAAAGCCGGCCGCAGTCGAGGTATAAAAAGCGCCGTAGGCATCATTGAGCTGAAACGCCTCAAAGCCCCAATTCAACCGGCGCGCTTGATTGAAATACGTCACGCCGACATCCGTCAGGCTGAGATTGCTGCGCACATTCGCCGCGAGAATCAAATTGTGATGATTCATCACATCGCTGAAGAGAAATTGCGCACCGCCCACCGTGCCGAAATAGCCGCCGAAGCTCGCGCCAATCGCAGCGGTGGTGAATTTCGGCATACTGCTGTAGTTGCGCTTTTCAATCGAATCTGCATCAGCCAGCGTATAGTTTGTGAAGAATGTGTTGGGATCGACATTCGCCGGAACCCATGCCGCTTCCGAGGCATGCATTGTCGTTGAAGATGATTCTGCAAAGGCCCCCGGCGTTGTGGTGGCAATCGTATCACTTGCATTTTCTTGCGATACGGCCATCATGGGAGAAGCCGGCATTTCCATGCGATACAAATGCCAGCCGGCTTTCTCGAATGCCGAAAACACCAGCATGCGGCCATCCGCTGACCAACTCATCGCCGGCGTGGATTCGGTGATGCCGGCCACACCGTTGCGCAACGTTGTCATCGGAACAATCTCGTTGCTCGTCAGATTGAGGCGATAGACATTGGCAATGCCTTGATGATCCGACACGAATGCGATCTCATTTCCATCCGGCGACCATTGCGGATTGATAGCGTTGCCGTGCAACTCTGTGATCACTCGAATCTCTCCGTTGGCCAGCGCATACAGCGCCAGTTCATACTCCCCGAAGAGGAGATTTTCAATCTGCGTGTCGTTGCCGCGGTCAGTGGCAAACACGATGCTGCTGCCGTCCGGCGACCATTGCGGATGCTTCTCGGCATAGATGTCATTGGTCAAGCGCTGCAATTTGCCATTACCAAGATTGACGGCATACAAATCCTAGCGGCCGCCGCGAATGCCGACGAACACGAGATGATCGCCTGCCGGCGAAAAGTTGGGCGAAAGCAGGCCGTTCAATTCCGCAAAAACCAGGCGATGATTGATTTCACCAGTGTGCGGATTCATCACGTAAATCGCATCATCTCGGTTCGATTTTGAAACGAAGGCAATACGCTCGCCGTCGCGCGACCAACTGATCGAAGTGTCGAAGAAGCGCAGGGTTTCAAAATCGCGGCTCTGGCCGCCTTTGATCAAGCGCCGATCAGCGAAACTGCCGTCGGCATTTTCACTGAGCAAATACAACTCGTCCGAGAGGTTTTTGTTGGCAACATACACAACCTGCTTGCCGTTCGGGCTCACCGCCGGCACGAGATTCATGCGATGGTAATAGCCTTCGCGCCGGGTCAGTTGCTGCGCGATGGCCGTGGGCGCGGGCAGCGTGCTGTCCGCCGGCAACACCTGCTTACGCGCGAAATCATGCCAGGTGAGGGTCAACGATTTGAAATCGAGATCGATCTGTTCTTTGAAAGCTTTTTCAATGTCGTTCAAGCGCACCGCGGTTTTGAAGATCGCGCCGACTTTTTGTTTGCCGTACGTCTCGCCGACATAATTCCACAACGATTCGCCCAGACGATAAACGCGAATGTCGAACGTGGTGTTGAGCTGCTCGACTTTGAGCAAATCGTCATACAGCAAGCCGTCGCGCACCCACATCCGCGTCACATTGTCCATGCCAATGGAGAGATATTCGGCCATGCCTTCCACAAACCACAGCGGCGGATTGAAACTGCCCAGTCCGTCGTTGGCATGATTTTTCATGATGTCGAATTGAAAGGCGTGCACCAGCTCGTGCACCAGCACATGGTTGAATTCGCGATACGAGCCGGTGATCGGCAGCACGACACGATTTTTCAAACTCTCCGTTACGCCGCGCGTGCCGTCGCCGATCAAGCCGTCCACCACATTGGTTTGCTGGAAATCATTGAGCGAGGCATACAGCACCAGCGGAATGCGGCTCTTGATTTGGTGGTCGAGCACGTCGCTGAGATAAGCATAGCCGCGCTCGGCCATGCGCGCGGCATCTTGCGCGGCCTCAGCGGCCTCGGGATAGTAATGCACCTCGAAATGCGCGGTGCGCAGCACCTGCCAGTTGAAATTTTTGTATTGAACTTTATTTTGGCCGAATTGATAGCCGGGTTGGGATTGCCCGATGCCGTGCAGCAGGGCCAGGCTCAGAGTGATTATCGCGAAAATGCGGGCCGGTCTTGTTTCCATCGTGAACTCCTTCGCATTGTTGGATTCAATTACAGGCGGCGGAGCAATCCCAATGCAAGGCATGTGCCCTGAAATCGCCGCGCGCCGACCCATGCATAATGGCCGCAACTCTCTCAGAATGTCATTCTGGAAGAATCTTGTGAGGAGGGAGTAAAACTCTAAAAATCGAGAGCTTTCAACCCTGAATTCTTTGCTGTCAATAGACAATTGAATTGAAGAAGGCGGGATTGATGATGGGAGATTGTGTTAATTTACTTTGCAGCGCTGATAAGCAATTTACGTTTTCATGATTGATTCGGATGCCAAACTGAGAAGACACGCTGAGTTCACACAACTTGGTCAGACTACAATTTATTCGTCGCCGTCAGAGCCATTCTTGAAGTTGTTAAACTCCACTTGACATTCTTCCTGCAAGTTTTTAAGCTGCTGTCGCTCCCCAAAATGAGATTCTTGACGCGAAGGATGGGGCCGCGCGTTTTGGTTGTTTACTTCTCTCCTGACTCAATCAACGTTTAG
>SZPB01000119.1 GCA_030263535.1 Cytophagia bacterium CHB2 | reverse complement strand
TAAAGCCAGTCGCCACTGCGGTCGCCGGTGAAGGTTCGTCCCGTACGATTGCCGCCGTGTGCCGCCGGAGCCAATCCCACAATCAGCAAACGCGCATTGAAATCACCAAACGAGGGCACGGGCTTGCCCCAATAGTCTTCGGTTTCAAAACGTTTGGTTTTCTCACGCGCGATGCGTTCGCGCCATTGCACCAGCCGGGGACAGCGCCGGCAAGCGACAATATCGTGATGAATTTGCAGAAGCTTTTGTTGAGTCTTGGAAGGTTTCATGAATTTGACATTTCGTGCTGAACTTTTTGAATAATATTCCAGCCGACACTTGCGCTTTTGCTATGAAAAAGCCATATTGCAAGCGTTTCGCAAATATCAATCTAACGTGAAATCAACAAAGGAGTCTAGCATGTTAAAAAAAGCGGTGCAGGATGCGATCAATGAACAAATCAAAGGCGAGTTGGAGTCAGCCTATTTGTATCTCGCGATGTCGGCCTATTGCGAATCTGCCAGCCTGCGCGGATTCGCGCACTGGATGCGCTTGCAAAGCCAGGAAGAAATTGGGCATGCGATGAAGCTATTCAATTTTCTCAATGATCGCGGCGGCCGCGTCATTTTGCAGGCGCTGGCGGAACCGCCCTATGAATTTCAATCGCCGCTGGATATGATGGAGCAGGCGCTTAAACACGAACGAAAAGTAACGGGCATGATCAATGCGCTGTACGAGCTTGCCATCAAGAAAAACGATTATGCCACGCAGGCGCATCTGCAGTGGTTTTTGACAGAACAAGTGGAAGAGGAAAAAACAGCGCAAGAATTAGTCGAACAATTGAAGATGCTCGGCGATCAAACCGCGGCTTTGCTGCTGCTCGATCGTGAAGTCGGACAGCGCGGCGGCGCGAAATAAAAAATCAGCCGGAAATTCTCATAGATGCCAACTCACGGAATCGCCTACTGCAATCTTGCCGTTATCCAACACCTCGGCAAAAGCGCCGCCACCCCAATCTTTTTTCATAATCTCACGCAAGCCGGGCCAGGCTTCATCCATCCGCTCGCACGGCCTGGTCTCACCGAGAATACGCAAGCGGCATGCGCCGATTTGCAGAATGCGATTCCGGCTTTCCAACAGGCTCAGGCCGCTAACCATGAGGTTCGCGCGGCGTGCAGCAGGATCGACCGGCGCGCCGAGTTGTTGCATCATCTCCGCCCAGCGCTCGGCGGAGATGATCGTCACCTGGCGTTTGCCGCCTTGATTCGCGTTGCCTTCCAAGCCTTGGCCGGCGACTAACGTTGCGCGCGTCTGTGCATCCATCGGGCCGCGGGTGGCGCGCTTCAGCCAGATTCTCTCCAATTTGCCAATTGTTTCCATTTTCAATCCTCAAAAAATTTTGCCTGCCGTTTCAGTTTTGCAACAATGTGCTTGCTGTTGAGTTTATTGCACGGAAAAATCACTTGCTTTTCGGAAGTCGAAGGTTTATTCTTGCGCGATCTTGAATTCAACATTCCGCGCATGGCGTGGCAATCTATCATAATTTTTGCAGGAAGACAAAGGATAAATCATGAGTCGAACAGCGAGCGTTTTGCGGATGGCGGGTTTGGCAATTTTAATCGGAAGCGGAGCATGGCATTGGCTAAACGCGGCTGACAATCAGGCGAAACGCGGGCAGAGAATGCCCGCGACTGCCGCGGGAATCGAATATGCGCCGAATGTCGTGGTGATAAAATTCAAAAACGGCCGGCAGTTCGGCGAGAAACTCAGCGCCACCGGCGTGGCCTCGGTTGATGCGGCCTTGCGTGCGCACGGCGTTTATCAATTGCAACAGGTTTTGCCGGAAAGCCGGGTGCGGCGCGATGCGGTTGCGGCCAAGGATATCTCGAGCATTTATTTTGCCTCCTTCAAAGGCGAGAATTCACCGCTGCACGTGGCGGAAGCCTTACAGCGCGATCCCAATATCGCCTACGCCGAACCGAAATACCGGCATCGCCTCGCGGTTGCGCCGAATGATCCGCAATTTATTTTGCAGACGTTCTATAATGCTGTCGATGCAACGCAAGCCTGGGACATTGTGAAAGGCGAGCAAGGCAGCGTGGTTATTGCCATCGTGGACGGCGGCACGGATATAGACCATGAAGATCTGGCCGCAAATTTATGGACGAATGTTGATGAAATTCCCGGCAACAACATTGATGATGACAACAACGGCTTTATTGATGATGCGCACGGCTGGAATTTTGCGAACAACTCGCCTGATGCCACGGGTTTATCGAGCACACCCAACAGTGCAGATCACGGCACGCATACCGCCGGCATTGCCAGCGCGGCGACGAATAACAGTGTTGGCATTGCCGGCATGAGCTGGAATGCCAAGTTCATGCCGATCTGCGCCGCCAGCGCAACCGATGACAACGCCATTGAATTTGGCTATCAGGGGGTTTTGTACGCGGCCAATAACGGCGCCGATATCATTAGTCTGAGTTGGGGCGGCTACGCCAGCTCTTCGTTTGAGCAAGATGTTGTCAATTTTGCCGCGGACTTGGGTATCGCTGTGATTGCTGCGGCCGGCAACGGCAACACCTCGGCGCGGCATTATCCCTCGGCCTATCAAAACGTGCTGGCTGTGGCGAACACCCGCAACGATGATGTCAAAAGTTCTACGTCGAATTATGGATCGTGGATTGATTTGGCCGCGCCCGGCAACAGCATTCTGAGCACCGTCAACAATAACAAGTATGCCAGCTTCTCCGGCACCTCGATGTCATGTCCGCTGGTGGCTGCGACTGTGGCTCTGGTGAAAACCAAAAACCCCTCGTGGAGCGCAATACAAGCCAGTGAACAAGTGCGCGTGACTTCGGACAATATCAATGCGGGCAATCCTGCCTATTCCGGCCTGTTGGGCCGCGGCCGCGTGAATGCTTTGCGCGCGGTGACGGAAACTTCGCCCTCCATTCGTTTGCAGGATTTCAGCTACACAGAAAGCGACGGCGATGGCGTGATCGAGCCGGGCGAAACCGTTGCGGTTACGGTTACCTTGCGCAACTATCTTGCACCTGTTGTCAATGCCACGGTAACGCTGAGTGAGAGCGACGACTTCGTTACCGTAACCACCGCGAACGCCGCCGTGGGCGCGCGTGGAACGCTGCAAGAAACAACTGTGGCAACACCGCTGCAGTTCAGCGTTGCCGGCAATGCGCCGAGTGGGCATCCCATCGACTTCACGCTTACGATTGCATCCGGCAGTTATTCCGACGCCGATCGCTTCACTGTTACCGTTTTGCCGACCTTTGGAAGCGTGAGTGTGAATAATGTCGCCACTACGGTTACCAACATTGGCCGCCTCGGATTTGCCGATCCCAGCAATTCGCTCGATGGCATTGGCTTCCGCTTTAAGAACGGAACGAGTTTGTTGTTTGAAGGCGGCGTCATTGCCGGCGCCGGGCCAACCCAAATTTCAAACGCCGTCCGCGGCCTGATTGCCGGCAATAGCCAGGGATACGATAAAGATTTTACCATCGCAACCGGCGGAGATTTGCGGGTAATGACGCCGGGCGCGCTGAGCGACCAGGAGAGCATCGGCATTTTCGAAGATAAAGCCGCCAATAACCCAATGCAGATTCGCGTAATTCAGGAAACGTTTGCGCGCAAAGAGGCGCCGGCGGATGATTTCATTTTGTTCCGTTATACCATCGAAAACCAAAAGGAAACACCGCTCACCGAATTTCATTTTGGAATTTTCTTTGATTGGGATATTGACGGCGGTTCGTTTGCGACCAACATTACCACGAATGATGCCTCGCACAAATTAGGATATGCTTATGATTCCGGCTCCGGGCCGAAAACATATGTCGGCATGTCTTTGGTTTCGCAAGGCGATTTTAACTATGAAGGGATTTTTAACGACCCGAATGCGCCAGGATTCACCGGCATTGGCTTGCATGACGGCTTTACGGATACGGAAAAGTGGCAATCAATCAGCGGCGGCATCGGACTCAACCAGGCCGGACCCGCGGATGTTTCGTTCGTTGTTGCCGCAGGCCCATTTGACATTGCCGGCCGCGCAACCATTGAGGTTGGTTTTGCCTTGCTGGCGGGCGAGAGCCTGGCGGATTTGCAGGCAAACGCCGATGCCGCGCAGCAATTTTGGAATGAATTGTTCGCCACGAAGGTGACGGAGAAAAACGATGCCGGCCTGCCGCAAGCATTCGCGCTGCAGCAGAATTATCCGAATCCCTTCCGCAGCGAAATCACCACGGAGAGCAAGATTGCGGGCGCTGGAACGGTTATCGGTTTTCAATTGCCCAAAGCCGAACATGTCGCATTGGAAATCTATGATGTTCTGGGCCGAAAGATTCGCACGCTGCTGCAGGATCGGCGCAATGCCGGCGTGTATGCTGTGAGATGGGATGGCTTGAATGAATTGGGCGAACCGGCGCACAACGGCATTTATTTTTATCGCATGCGCGCGGGCAGCTTTGTGCAAACGCGCAAGCTGGTTTTGGTGCGATAACCTTAAACAGGAATTAGGCGCGCAAGTTGACGGAGGAAAGGGAAAGAGGCGGGCAAAAGTATGCTTGAACGCGTTGTTGCTTTTGTGAATCGTTTTGTTGTCGATCCGGTTTTACAGCAGCGGATCGTCGCTGTGTTGCATTCGTTGCCCCGTGAGGTACTGCAGGATTTATTACAAGACGAGCGCTTTCGCATGGCGGTGTACGATGTCAACGATCCGGCGAATTCGTATCTGCATATGGCGCCGCCGGGCATGGGTGACAATGGCAGCCGCATGATTGCATGGAAATCCTCTCTCAACCGCGCGCCGCTTGATTTTGCGAATTATGTCATTGCGCACGAATTTGCTCACGCTTATTTGCGCAACCGCGGGCGTACGGCGGAAGAAGATCCCGAAGATGCCGCCGATGTGCTTGCCCATTCATGGGGCTATGATAAACCCGAAAGCGCCAAGCGTTTTACCTGGTGGCGCCGGACGTGAGTACTTGTAGTTGAGACAGTGAAGCTCGAAAATCTCCTGCAAAATTAAAATCCCGGAAGACAAAGCTGAATGCTTTAGCTTCCGGGATTTTTTGTTTCAACGATTTTTGATGCAACGGCCAAGCCGTTGCGGGGACAATTTCTTGAAAACTGAATTGCCGAACGAACGCCCAACTATTTCCAGCTCATAAAGCTCGAATCCATCCTCGCCGGATTCTCCACCCAGTCCGCAACGAACACGTTGGTGTCGCGCGTAGGCGTACGCTGCGCGTTGCGATTCGAGCAAAAAACGAGTTGCTTGCCGTCATACGAAAACATGGGAAAGGCGTCGAACGTATCGGTGTGCGTGATTTGCCGCAAGCCGGTGCCGTCGATGTTGATCATGAAAATGTCGAAGTTGCGCCCGCCTTTGTCGAGTGAATGATGATTCGAGCAAAACAGCACGCGCTTGCCATCGGGATGGAAGAAGGGCGCCCAATTCGCGCCGGGAAGATTGGTGACTTGCCGCACATTCTTACCCTCCGCGTCGGCAACAAAAACATTCAACTCCTTCGGTTCGACGAATCCTTTTGCCAATAAATCCTTGTAACTCGCCTGTTCCTCCTCTGTCGTTGGCCGGCTGGCGCGCCACACGATTTGTTTCGAATCCCGCGAGAAGAAAGCTCCGCCGTCGTAACCCAACTCCGAGGTCAATTGCAAATACTCTCCGGTTTGCAAATCATAACGCCAGAGTTCCAAATCACCCGAACGCGTCGAGGTGAAAACCACATAACGGCCATCCGGCGAAACCGTGGCCTCGGCATCGTAGCCGGGCGCGCCGATCAAAACTTCGGGCTGTGTCCCGCCCGGGCGGGATTGGGCGCGATAGATATCATAGCTTTCATAAATCGGCCAGACGTACCGGCCTTCGCTGAACATCGCGGCTTTGGGGCAATCTGCGCTGGCGGCGTGCGTTGAGGCATAAATGATCGTACCGTCCTGCAAAAAATAGCTGCACGTCGTGCGGCCTTTGCCGGTTGAGACCAAATTGTACGGCTGGCCGTCGGCGAGCGGCGCGCCGTTCGCATTCATCACAAAAATTTGATCGCAGCCCTGTGCATTGATTTTCTCCCAATCGCTTTGAAAGATAAGCTGCTTGTCATCGAAGCTCCAATAAGCTTCGGCATTGTTGCCGCCGAACGTCAATTGCCGGATGTTGCGCAAATGAATTTCGCCGCTGTAGCGCAGTGAATCGGCCGAGGCGTGGTTCGTTTCCGCTTCCGAATTTTTTTGCGCATTCGAACAACCGGGCAAATAGAGCAGCAACAAGGCGAAAAACATCATCAAAACCGGCCGTGTGTGCGCCAGCGTCGAACGACCAAAACGTCTAAGCAAAACTTCCCTGGGGTTCAAGTCAGACTCCCTTCTGAGTTTCTCTATTGATCACATTTAAATTGAACCACTGATAAAGCTCTCAAACCACCTCAAGCTCATGCTCCAGCAACCGATCGTCATCAAACAAAAAACGCCCTTCGAATTTATTGCCGGCGAGCATGTGGGGAATCCAAATGCGATCGTCTTCCCACATGCGATCATACGGAATTCGATCGAGCGGCGTCCACAACGGCGCGGCTTCATCGGTTTCCATCGGCTCACCTTCCCAATCTGAGGCCGTGAAGACTTGCACGTGAATCGACAAGCCGTCGACGAATTGAAAGCGCAAAATGCCGCTCGGGTGCAGACCGAGCGGCGTGATTTTCAGCTCCTCTTGAACTTCGCGCACCGCGCACGCGAGCGCGGTTTCGCCCGGATCGATGCGGCCGCCGGGGCCGTTGATTTTGCCCGCGCCCAGCCCGCGCTTTTTGTGAATGAGCAGGATGTGGCCGTTCTGCATCACAAACGTCAACGTGGCGCGTTGCTGGGGCGCCCAATTCTCCCAATCGATATCACGCAGGCGCGCATATTTTTTTTCCGGGTTGGAATTCTTCATTTTCGGCGCTGAGTTATTTCGCAAAAATCTTTTTGAAGAATTGCTGTGTGTCGGCCCAAGATTTTTTATCCGCCGCGGCATTGTAAGCCAGTGGCATATCGAATTTCTTGCCGAACGTATCCGCGTCGGGATTGGTGAAGCTGTGCTTAGCGTCCGGGTAGTCGATGAATTGGAAATCGACTTTGGCGTCTGTCATTTCCTTTTTGAAGGCCGTGATTTGTTCGGCCGTGACAAAAGGATCTGCTGCGCCATTGCACACCAACACGGCGGCCTTTACTTTGCCCGGTTGCGCCGGCGTTTGGGTGCCCAGGCTGCCGTGAAAACTGACCACGCCCTTCAAAGCAAACCCAAAACGCGCCATGTGCAGCACCACGCCGCCGCCAAAGCAATAGCCGATCGCGGCGATCCGGGTCGTATCGGTGGTTTTGTGTTTCTTGAGAACCTCGAGCGCTGCAGTGAAACGCGCTTTTGCGCCTTCGATGTTTTGCATCACCGCGCCGGCAAACTTGCCCGCCTCGTCGGGATGTGCCGCCTGTTTGCCGTCGCCAAACATATCCACCGCGAGCGCGGTGTAACCCAATTCCGCCAGCATGCGGGCGCGTGTGCGCGCGTATTCATTGTGCCCCCACCATTCGTGCACCACCAACACCCCGGGACGTTTGCCTGTGACCGAATCGTCGTAAGCCAGATATCCCTTCATGGTCACGTCGCCGGCAGTGTAGGTGATTTCTTCGTGTTTCACTTCGGCAAAGGCGGAAAGTGCGGCGACCAGCAGCACAGCGAAGATCAAGCGAACAGCCTTCATCGGAATTCTCCTCAAAGTTTTGGGCGGCTTTGAAGTGTTTGTTGTGGCTTGAAATTTTTACGCCAATATAGCCATCAAACCGGCAACGCGCAACCCGGAAATTTTTTTGAAAACGCCTGTGCCGGGATTTCAGACAAACGAAGGTCTGGTATTCTGCCGGCAGTTTTCCAGTTTTTGACCGCAAAGGCCGCCGCGATTGGGCAAAATCATTTTTGAGCATCACGATCACATCCGTTGGCCGCGTTCATCCGTTGGAGCCTGCGCGCTGCTACCTTGAATTGCAGGAGCACTCTCTTGCTTTGTTATTCAAACGAATCTTGTGAGGTATTCAGTATGAGGCTTGAAACTTCACAGGAGCCCTTCTGGATGACACGCACGAATGGATAAATTTTTCAAAGTAGCCGTGCACCAGCCTTTAACGCGACAGGCCATGGCAGGGAATGGGCGGAAGGGTTTTTCCGCGAGCCAATTCCTTGGAATAGTATTCCGAGTTTTAGAAGCTAACCCTCGCGCGATTTCCGGCAGGCAAAAATTATCGATAAGGGCTTTCGTGTTTCTGGATGTTTTGGCTCAAGGCATTCTTTGAGCATGAAACCGGCTTGTTGCAGCGTTGCAAGCCACGAGCTGAGCGTGCGAAAATACCAGGGCATCGGTTGCGGGAACGTTTCGCCAAATGCGGCAAAGGATTCCATGCGCCAGCCGTCCTCATAAGGCTCATCGCCGCATGCGCTCCACGGGTGAACGGTTTGAATGATCAGCGCGCCGTGTGTTGCCAATGCCTGGCGCAGACTCGTCAAAAGTGAATCCAGCTCTTCACTCAAAAGTGAAAAATTGCAAACGATGAGATCAAAAGGGCCCGCAAGCCGCGCAGGATCGGCGACAATCTCGTCATAGTTTAGCACGCGAAAAGCAGCGTTGACGTTGCGTTGTGCTTCGGCAATCAATGCGGCGCTGCCATCAACTCCGGTAACCTCGAGGCCGCGATTCGCCAACTCGCGCGCGAGCCAGCCCTCGCCGCAGCCCACATCCAGCACGCGCTTCGGTTGGTATGCCGTGATTGCCGCCAAAATCGCGGCATCTGTCGCCACACGGCGGCTTTCGATTTGCCGGCTTTGTACCACCGTGGTCCACGCCTGCGCGTTGGCCTCCCAACTGTCGGTTAATTGTTTTTTGAAATTCGGAAGCGTCATGAGGAAAAAACCAGGGCATGGCGCAATGCCATGCCCCGTGAGTTGTGGTTAGATCGTCGGGTCCGGCGGTGTGTTGGGGTTGTTCAAGCGTTCTTGATCGGGATACGGATAGAAGTTGCGATTGCGCTCGGCATTGGCATCGAGTGGACCAGGCCGTCCCAGGCGGCGGCTGTCTTCGAAGTGCAGGCCGGTCATGAATAACTCGGCGCTGCGCTGGCGATAAATCTCCTCCAACAAACTGCTTTCGGTTACCGGCCCGCTGTAGATCGGCAGGCCCGCAGCAACGCCGAGGGGATCCGTGGTTTTGGTGCGCACGGCATTGATTTCCACCACGGCTTCTGCCAACCGGCTCTGCCGCACCAACGCTTCGGCTTTGATGAGGTTCATCTCGCCGGGCAGATAAACGGGAATCGTTTTTGTCGGGGTATCAAAGAAACCCTTGAGATCATCAATGGGCAGATTGTACGGCGAAGGATTGGTTCTGTCCGCGGGCGTGAGGAAAAAAGCCAGGCGCCCATCGCCGGACTCAATCAACGCGCTGCCGAAATTATCGCGCGCCGCATAGTTCCGGTTGAGGAACACGAGCTGATAAATCGGGTTGGGGTTGCGATCATCGTACGTGAACACGGAGGTGGAGGCCAGATTGACGCTTGCAGCAGCGTCGAATGCTTGTTGATACCGCCCAACCATCAAATTGTAGCGCGCGCGATAGGCATTGATGGTGTTCACCAGATCGAAATTTCTGCCCAGAATTTTTGTAGTGAATTCGTTGCTCGCGGGCGTTGTCGCCAGTAATTGCGCAGCCGCGTCGAGCAAACTGATTGCGCTCGCCAAAACCTCCGCACGCGGCTGAAAGATGGATTTGCCGTTCTCGTCAAGCTCGATGGGCGCTTGCTCGAACGCCTGCGCGAGAACGCCCATGGACATGGCTTTGTAAAGATGCGCCAAGGCAATGATGCCGCTGCGCGTGCCGGGATCGAGCGTCACGTTCGGCGCGCTGCTGATCAAATCATTCGCCATGCTGATCACACGGATGGGCCGCGACCACAGCGCCAGCACGTTACCGTTGCCGGTGGTGACTTGATCGCCGCCGTCCTGCAATTCCAACAAATTGGTGAAGGTGGAATTGATCGCGATTTCGCCGCTGGTCACGCCGGGCGTTAAAATCATCGCTTCCACCACGCCGATGGCATAATTTTGCTGAATGCCCGCCGCCAGCGCGATCACGCCTTCGCGCGTGGTCAACACTTGATCTTCCGAAGCGCTGTTGGGATTGGTGACGTCCAGCGAACAGGCTGTTATCACCAACAGCAGCAGGCTCGCCAATGCCAGCGCCAGTTTATGTTTATCAAAAAATCTGTTCATGAAATCATTCTCCAAAATTGTGCGATTTCCCTGCAAGCTCATTCTTCCAGAATCTTGTTGGGTTTTTGATACGACGGTGAACGCGACTGCTTTCCCGAGACTTCACAAGATTCCTACGGAATGACAGGAAGGGTGGATGAGTCTAGAACTGAAGTTAGTAATTCAACGTCACACCAAAAGAGAATGAGCGCGGAATGGGAACTTCGACGAAATCAAAACCGCGCACGCCCGTGCTCTGGCCGGCGGTGTTGATCTCGGGATCGTAGCCGGTATAATCATCAATCGAAAACAGATTGCGGCCAATCAAACTCAAACGCATACTGCGCAGGCCGAGCATCTTGGGATGCAAATCATACGAAACCGCAAGCTCGCGCAATTTGATGAACGAGGCGTCTTCAACCCAGGCGCCCAAAATGGAGAAGAGTGCGGTGTTGTAACCGGCAGGCACCTGGCCTTCCAACTCGCGTTGATAATCCACCAAATTGCCGTATAGCGGCCCGCGCGCGCCGACGCGCCGCGTGAAGTTGAAAACATCAAAGCCCTGCACCGCATCCAACTGGGCGCGCACGGAGAGATTACGCCCGATCTCCACTTCATTGATCCACGACGCGGTGAAATCAGGATTGGGATCGCCGGTGACGTCGCGAATCGTGCCGCCGGTGGGCTGGCCATTCGCACCGCGGCTGCGCTGTTCCGGTTGCGGCAGGCCGGCAGGCGTCAACAGCAAACTGCCGTCGGCATTGCGCGCATAAAACGTGGTATAAAACACGCCCAGCGGCTGGCCATTGACGGCAGCAACCTGGCCGAACGAATCCGCGAGCAACAGAATGTCGCCTTCGATGCCGTTGACTTCGTTGCGATTGCGGGCGAACGTCACGCTCGTGTTCCAGCGCACGTTGCGCGTTTGCAGCGGGATTGCCCGCAGCATCACTTCGAGGCCTTTGTTATCCAGCGTACCCACATTTTCCAAACGGCTCAAATAGCCGGTGGAAGGCGCGAGCGAGCGGAACAGCAGCAGATCGGTCACATGCTGGTTGTAATAAGAAAACTCCACCGCGATTTTATCGCGCCACAAGCTGAACAAATCTTCTTGACTAATGAGATTTATTTTTTTAATAATCAGGTAATATGAAATTTTATTACCTTCAATGATCTCTAAGATGCTGGTTCCTGAGAATTGAAAAATTTCATTCACAATAGGATCCAAAATCGCTCGCCACCGAAATACTGCAGAAGTATTTTGGATCTTGTCAATATTATTAAATTGATTCCAAATTAACACAGCGATGATGCCTTCAAATATTCTGCTGATTTTAATAGCAAAAGGCCGAACCTCATCGAAATGATAATTTGGAAACACTCTACTCGTCTTCTCACTACAAGTAATTGGAGGCCATCATGCGAGCAGCTAAATTCAAGGATTATAATATTGTTGCCGCAGTCGTCTTATTGCTGGCTTTGTTTGTTATGTCGTGTAATTTATCGAAGCCAACAGAAGATTCTGATATTCAATCGCCATTGTCGCATAGCCCATCAGATCGTGGAGCCATTGCTAAAGCCATTCCCCTAGGACGACAAACAGCTAGTGGAAGCCAAAGCATGGCAGGTAGTATTCATGCATGGGCATCTGTTATTTCATATGGTGAAGGATTCAAAGAAGATTATATAGATGTACAAACTTCTTCAAACGCCACTAATATAAAGCTTAAAGTGCATGGCGTTTACCGATACAATTCATCATGTGATCCTCTCGGAAGTGCTCTTACCTATGTGATGGTAGACAATCAACCTCCTTTGTATTTGAATAATACCAATTGGATAAATCTTCCGAGTGGATCGCATACCTTTCGAGTATATGCATCAATCACAACTAGCATAGGTGTAGACCAATGCAGTTCTTGTGAGCCACCGCCGTTCGAGTGTAATGGAGAATCTGGCATAGAATTAACTGTAATATGGGATAGTGCGCAGGAATAGCATTTTTAATTTTAGCTGCTAAATTGTGGACGTTCACTTTTTATTTCTAATGGTATGAAGGAAGCTTCATACCATTTTTATTTTACGGAACATTTAATTCATACTTATGAACAAAACAAAATGCGTTTCGTGAAGATTTGCACCACGCCGTTGTTGGCGCGCGAGCCGTAAATTGCAGCCGCGGCCGCGCCCTTGATCACTTCGATGCGCTCGATGTCTTGCGGATTGATATCGACCAAACGATTTTGGCGATAGCCGCCCAGGTCGATCAGTTGCGGTGAGTCGTTGCTCACGATCACGCCGTCTACGATGTACAGGGGATCGGCGTTGCCCAGCACCGTGCTTGCCCCGCGCAACCGCACGGTGATGCCGCCTGCCGGGTTGCCGGAGTTTTGTTGAATCTGTGCGCCTGCGATTTTTCCCGTGAGCGCCGCATCAATGGCGGTCGCGCCGGTCGATTCCATTTCGCGAATGTTTACCGTTGAAATGGCATTGCCGAGTTGCCGTTTTGAAGTGGCGACCGAAGTACCGGTGACGATGACTTCGTCCATCTGCAAGGCATCGACCGTGAGATTGAAACTGACATCAATAATGCCGCTGGTTTGCGTTACGCTTTGCCGAGCTGATTTGTAGCCGAGCAGGCGCGCTTCAAGCACGGTTTCCGGACCCGGCGAAGGCACCAGAATAGAGAAATTGCCGCTGGCATCCGTCGCCGCGCCGCGCGTGGTGCCAACCACGAGAACATTCGCGCCTACCAGCGGTTCGCCGCGATCGTCCGCCACATGACCTTGAATAGTCAATTGGCCAAAGGCGAGCACCGGCAGGGCGAGTAGCGCGAGTGTTTGCAACAAACAACGTCGCACAGTAAACATGAACTTCCTCCCGAACAAGTTTTGATGAGTAGCAGTTGAGTGAAAGGACTCTGGGATCACCGCAGGCTGTTAAGAGTGTTACTCCTCCTTTCTCCCGTTTAAATAAATTGCCCACAAGGATAATAAAAATTTCTGCTTTGTCAGGATCATTTTCTTTGAGCGGCGGAATGCGCATTGCTTGTGAACGGCAGTGATTCATCTCAAACAGGATCGACGATTAAATGACTTTCCCAATCTCCAACCGCGAATTGAGGCGAATCATTGCAAATTAAAAAGCATTAGCGGCTATTCGCGTTTATTAGCGGATTAAAGAAAATGAGTCAGGTATTTAAATCGCAATCCTTAGCAGTAAGCTCAACCCGCCAAAATGCTGCACGCCTTGCAACCCATCATTTCGCACTGACTGAATCAAAATGCTCAAGACTGTATGCTGTTCCTATCAGCACCTCTTGAGTGACAGAGTATTTCGAGATGGCTGCACGGTGTTGAAGTAAAGCCGCAAGGATCACAGTTTTGCATTTTTTGTTACCCGGCGTTAGCAGAACGGCGGAATTGAGTGTTTATTTGTTCACAAGTTTTTGAAATTATTCAATAAATGTGCGCTATTTTCGAAAAAAAACTTGACTTTAATAGGATTGTAAGTTATCATTGGGCGAAAGTGGATAAAAGTAGGGAATAGTGGGGATTAATGGAAGGTAGGGGTACGAAGCCGTGGTTGAACTCTCTGAAATCATTCCAAAATTTTATGGCCGCTTCAAGCAGAGCTTAGACGATAAGGGCCGCGCCGCCATTCCGGCCAAGATTCGCGAAATCGTCGATCTGCGCGACATGAAGTCGCTGATGTTGCGGCTGATGGAAACGCCGAATGCCTGTTTCATTCGTGCGTATCCCGCCTCTTATTTCCGCGAGAAGATCCTGCCAATGGCTTCGAATATCGACGAGGAAAGTGAGCTTGGTATCTACCAGATGCAGGCGATCCTGGCATCCTGCCATCAGGTACGATTGGATAATCAAGGTCGCATCAACATTCCGACGGAGTTATTGCAAGCCGCAAAAATCACCAAAGAAATTCGCTACGTCGGGATGGGCGACTTTTTTGATATGTGGGACGTCGCAAACTACGAACAGTTTTTAGAAGCAGGACGCAGCGGCGCGCTCAAGGGTTAGCCTGTGTCAACGCCCAAGCTACAACAAGGCGACTATCACGTTCCCGTTTTAGTGCGCGAGGTGATCGCATTCCTGCTCACCGAAAAAAGCGTGACGCTGGTAGACGCCACGGTGGGCGACGGCGGCCATAGCCTGGCGCTCTTGGAAGCGAATCCGCACATACGCGTGATCGGCCTGGATGTTGATCCGCAATCCCTGGCCGTAGCGCAACAACGTTTGGCAAAATTCAAAAATCGATTCTTATTCGTGAATGGCAACTTCCGGCATATGACCAGTCTCCTCACAGCAAACGGCATCACGTCGGTTGATGGTGTGCTGGCCGATTTGGGCATGAGTTCACGCCAAATCGACAGGCCGGAACGCGGCTTTAGTTATCTCGATGAGGGCCCGCTCGATTTACGCCTGAACCCCTCCCTCCCCCAAACTGCAGCGGAGCTGATGGCGGCTCTAGAACAAGACGAACTGGTGCGTCTTCTGCGGGACTATGGCGAAGAAAGGCAAGCCCGGCCTATCGCGCGAGCCATCGTGCAACAACGACGGCGGCACCCGATCCGGACGACGACTGATCTTCGCTTGATTATCGAAGGCGTCGTGCGCGGCCCTCATCGGATTAAATCCCTGGCGCGCGTGTTTCAAGCGCTGCGCATCGCGGTGAATGAAGAATTGCAGGCCCTGCAAGAGTTTTTGCAGCAAGCCTTCACGCTGCTGTCCTCCGGCGGGCGCATGGCGCTCATCAGCTATCATTCGCTGGAAGATCGCATCGTGAAAGAGTTCTTTCGTGCGCAAGCCTTGTCTTGCACCTGCCCACCGGAATTTCCGATGTGTGTGTGCGGCAAACAAAGCCAGGCGGTGATTTTGACGCCCAAGCCCGTTACGCCGGGCCCGGAGGAATTGGCTGCGAATCGGCGCAGTCGCAGCGCCAAGCTGCGTGTGTTGCAGAAACGATGAAAATGGCGAAACCCAAAGCCGGCGTGCGCCGCCCGGCGGCGCCGGTGAAGCGCAAGGCAGCGCCACGCGCGCAAGTCATCAATGCCAGCAGCAAAGTTCGCCTGAAGCTGCGCCAGCCCAAGGCTGCGAGTCACGGGATGGGCAAAGTCTGGGCGGTTTTGCTGGCGCCGTTTTTCGTTCTCTTGATTTTTGGTTTGTTGTTGATTTGGGAGCGGGTGGCGGTGGAGCGCTTGGCCAAAACAGTTGCACAGTTGGAAGCTCAAAAAATACAGCTTGTCGAGCAAAACACGCGGCTGGTCGTGCAAGCGGAGCAGTTTGGCGGTTATGGCCGCATTTCGAAAATTGCACGCGAGCGCTTGCACATGATCCGAGTGGCCACCAAGCTGATCGTGGTCTCACAGGAATGAAGAAGCAATTTCATACAGCCTTGTCGCGGCGGGACTCGCCGTCGAAACGGAAAACCAAAACGGCTGACGCAGCCCAGCCGAATCGCAGCGTTTTTATTGAAGCATTTTTTTTACTCTTCGCTCTGATTTTGATCAGCCGCTTGTTGTATATCCAACTGTTGCAACGCGGGAAATATCAAAACGCCGCAAAAAGCCAGCATTATTCCGCCATTCCCTTGGAAGCGCAACGCGGCCTCATTTATGATCGCAATCACAATATGCTCGCTTTGAACGATGCCTGTATCTCGGTCGGTGTGGAGCTGCGCCAAGTTAAAGATCGCCGCGGTTTGGCGCACAAGCTGGCGCGCATTTTGGGTGAATCCTCCGCGGCATTGTTGGAGCGCATGCGCACGGACCGTCCCTTTGTCTGGCTCAAACGCCGGGTTGACGCCGAGCTGGCAAAGAAAATTGAGGCGAGCCATTTGCCCGGCATTCGCATCGAGAAAGATATGCGCCGGCGTTATCCTCATAAAGAAATCGGGGCGCACGTGATCGGCTACACCGATGTGGATAATCGCGGCATCTCCGGCATTGAACTGACCAGCGACTCCTTGCTGGCGGGGCAGAATGGCCGCAAGTTTCTGCAAAAAGATGCGATCGGGAATTCCTTTCCCAATCTCGCCATGCCCGATGTGCCGCCGGTTCACGGCCAACACATTTTTTTGACGCTCGACTACGTCATTCAGACGATTGCCACGGAAGAGTTGCGCTCGGCCATGGATTTTTTTGATGCCAGCCGGGGCACCGTCGTCGTCACCAATCCGCAAACCGGCGAAATTTTGGCGATGGT
>SZPB01000118.1 GCA_030263535.1 Cytophagia bacterium CHB2 | reverse complement strand
TTGGCCGTCGCCTGTTTGCTGGCAAATTATTCTTAAACTGCAATGCCGTTTGTTTAACCGTTATGATCAAACTCAACCTGCGCTGGCTGATTCAAGCGCTTTCGCTTGCCCTCAGCATCGTGTGTTTTACGATTATTTTTGATGCCAGCAAGGCCTTGTTCGAAGCGCCCTCCCTAAAGTTGGTCGTCTCGCTGCTGGGTTGGGCGCTGCTTTTTGGCTTCAGTTTTTTTGTGTTGATGTTTACGAGTTACCTGAAGCAGCGCGCGAATTTTACCTTGCGCAATCAAATTCCGCTGTTTGAGCGTCTCGTGCGGGGCCTGGGCCTCGAACACTATAAAGAACGCGAGAGCGTATCCGACGCCAAACAGAAAAAACGCGCGCGTGACTCTGCGGCATGAGTTCGCGCGTGAGGTGGTTGAGTATTCAGTTTTATCAGAGTAGCGGTCAGGGGCGGACTTTTCTCCACGGGCTGGGCTGTTCGGCAGCAACAATTAAGTTGAAAATCCCGCCGCGATGCCTTAAATTTGCCCCCGTCAAAAGCAATCTCATTTTTCAGGCAGGCTGATCCCGGCGTTTTGGGATGAAGCTCTTCGAACAGCTTCGACAGCTCGCTAACAAGAGCGGAATTTCCTCGTGCGCGATTTCGATTTTGCGCGCCGAAGATACGCCGCCCGGCGTTGTGGGATTATTCCAAAGCAAACGCCGGTTGAGATTCGTTCATTCACTTGACAAGTTTTTGGTAGAAAATTTCAAAGCAATTCACCTGTTTTTTTAGTCAACTGGCGCAGGCCAGCGGCACAAAACCGATGAACCTGGGAGATGATTCATATGGCTGATGCAGAAAAAGTCACCGCACAGGAATTCGAATATAAAGCGGAAATGAAGCAGTTGCTGCATTTGATCGTGCATTCGCTTTATACCCACCCCGAAATCTTCTTGCGTGAGTTGATTTCGAACGCTTCCGACGCGCTCAACAAAATCAGATTTCGCATGCTCACGGATCGCAACGTGCTGGATGCCGACGCTGATTTGAAGATCGCCATCACACTCGACGCAAAAGACCATACCTTCGCCATCGAAGACAGCGGCGTCGGCATGACGAAAGAGGATTTGATCGAGAAAATCGGCACCGTGGCCAGCTCGGGCACGCTTGAGTTTTTGCAGCAGGTGAAAAATGAAAACCGCACGCTGGACGGCAATTTGATCGGCAAGTTCGGCGTGGGGTTTTACTCGGTTTTTATGGTCGCCGAAGAGGTGACGGTCGAAACGCGCCATGCGGATCCCGATTCCAAAGGCTATCGCTGGCGTTCCGGCGGTGAAGGCACATTCACCATCGAAGAGATTGATAAAACGACGCGCGGCACCAAGATCTCCTTCAAGTTGAAGGAATCGGCCAAAGAATTCAGCGAGGATTACACCGTCAAGCATATCATCAACAAGTATTCCAACTTTGTCGACTTTCCCATCTTTGTCGACAATGAAAAGGTCAACACCGTCACGGCGCTGTGGCACAAGCCCAAAGATCAAGTGAAGGAAGAAGATCTGGTTGAGTTTTACAAGTTCATCTCGAATGATTACAACCCGCCGCTCGGCCATCTGCAACTGGCGATTGAAGGCGCGGTGAGTTTTAACGCCCTGCTGTTCATTCCGGAGAATGCTCCGCCCATGTGGTTTCGCGACCCGCACGAGAAATCGCTGCATCTCTATTCCAACAAGGTTTTCATTCAAGATGATTGCAAAGAGCTGCTGCCGGAGTATTTGCGCTTTGTGAAAGGCGTGGTGGACACCGCGGATTTGCCGCTGAACGTCTCGCGCGAGGTGACGCAGAACAGCCCGGCCATGGCAAAAATCCGCGATATTCTGACCAAAAAAATTCTAAGCTTTCTCGGCGATTGGTCGAAGCAAGAGAAAAACAAGTATGAAAAATTCTACAAAACGTTTGGCCCATTTTTCAAAACCGGCGTGAACACGGATTTTGCCAATCGTGAAAAAGTAATCGACCTGCTGCGCTTCGAGTCCACCAAAATGGCAAAGGGCGAGATGCTGTCGCTGAAGGATTATGTCACGCGCATGAAGCTGGAACAAAAGGCCATTTACTACCTCTCCGGCGAGCATCGCGACCTGCTGGAAAAGAATCCCAACCTTGAATATTTCAAGAAGAATGATTTCGACGTGCTGCTGCTCACCGATCCGGTGGACGTGTTCGTCGTGCCCTCGATCAATGAATACGACAAGAAACCGTTGCAGTCGATTGACAAGGCTGATCTCGATTTGGCGGCGGATGAAGCCGGCAAGCCGGAAGCGTTGAGCGGTGATTTGGCCAAGTCCTTGTTGACGATATTCAAAGAAACGTTGGGCGATAAAGTCGAAGACGTGATTGAATCAAAGCGTCTGGTAAATTCGCCGGTGACGCTGGTGGTGGGGAAAGACGGGATGGATACCCAGATGGAAAAAATGATGAAGCTGATGGACAAAAATTACAGCGGCTCAAAAAGGATTCTGGAAGTGAATGTCTCGCATCCGCTGATTAAGAATCTTTCGCGCCGTAATCTTGCCAGTCCGACGGATCCCCTGCTGCGCAAAAGCATTCTGCAATTATATGAAGGGGCGTTACTGCTGGAAGGAAACCTGAGTTCTCCAGTTGACTTCATTGGCCGCATGACGGAGTTGATGGAGGAGGCGACAAAGTAGGCTCGTGCATTGATTTGTATGAGTCTCTTATTTCGTCACCCTGGAAAGATCTGGTAAAGCCTTAGACCCATTGACGAGTACTTCACAAGATTCGCGTGAATGACATTTTTAAGAGAGTACTTCTGCAAATAAAAGCATCAGAACACGGGGATGGGGGGAGGAATAGAGCAGAGGCGGATCAAATAACTTTTTGTGTCATCAAATTCACGTGGGGGGCATACACCAACTTGCTCATCTGTGTTCAATCGTTCTTTTTGGGCTTTTGCCAGTATTGCTCCGGCGTGCGCAAACGTTCCACCACGCGCCCGCCGAGCAAATGCGAAGTGATGATTTCTTCGACATCATTCAGCGTAACGCGCTGATACCAAACACCCTCCGGGTAAACCACAACGCTCGGTCCCAACTCACACATATCCAAGCAACCTGCCTTGTTTGCGCGCATCCTGCCCTTTAAACCGCGCCGGTGCAATTCTTCTTTGAATTTTTCGGCGATTTCGCGCGCGCCTTTGGAGGCGCAACAGCCCTTGGGGTTGTCTGGCGCGCGTTCGTTGGTACAAATGAAGAGGTGTTTTTCGAAACGGGGCATAGACGCTAATTGTCCGTGAGGTTGATGAATTCACTTGACGATAGTCGAGAAAAATTTCGAGGACGTTCACCGCTTTTTTGCCAAGTGAATTGGTGAAGATCAGCAGGTGATTTTAAAAGTAAGCATTGCCCTGCGACGCGATGCAAAATTCCTGCGTCACAATCTTCGCGTCTTTGAGCCGCGCGCGATGTGGTTTTGGTGATTGCGTTGCGGCGGATGGGCGGGCCGCGATTTCAACAAAAATGCAAACGGCCCCAGGCTTATTCCTGCAATTTCGCCCGGGCTAAATCCGCTTCCGGAGCGCGCGGGAATTGTTTGATCAATTGCTCGAGCAGAGCCTTGCCCTCCGCCTGCCGATTCATGCCAAGCATGGCGTATGCGCGTTTCAGCGCCGCCGCCGCAATTTTGTCGCTGTTGGGATATTTCGCCGGGACTTCCAAAAATTCCGCAGCGGCGCGCGCATAGTTCTTTTGTGAATAGTAGCTTTCTCCGATCCAATACTGGGCATTGTCGGCCAGCGAGCTTTGCGGATATTTGCGCAAAAATTCTTGAAAGCCCTCGCGTGCGAGATCGCCCTGGCCGCGCACCAAATCTTGATAAGCCGCATCATACAGCTTTTTGATTTCTTCGGCGTCAACTTCTTCCGGTTTAGTTTCCGGAACAGCGCCGGCCGGCGGATTGGCGTTGCTGGCTGCGGGTTTATCAGAAACCATGCGCAGTTTGCCCGGCATGTTGGACAGGCGATTGTCCATATCATCAACGCGATCGCTCAGAATGCGAATCTGCTCGGCGAACTGGTTGAGGCGCAAATCGTTGTCCGCGCGCATGCGCAAGGAAGTCTCTTCAGCTTTTTGGCCTGCCAACTCGGCTTTGGCAACGGTCGTGCGCAAGCGTTGCACCTGCGCACGCAAGGAGTCAACTTGCGCACGCAGGGAGGCATTGTTGGTTTCGACTTGCCGCATTTGACTTGGCGGCAGGCAAGACGTGAGAGCAAAACCCAAAACTGCAAACGATAACACAGAGAGGTAACGCATTATTGCCATCCGTTTTGAATGAGCGGTGTCATCACTGATTCAAAATCACAAACTCGGCGCGGCGATTTTGCGCCCACGCCTGTTCGTTGCTGCGCGCGTCCAGCGGCCTTTCTTTGCCATAGCTGATCGTGCTCAAGCGCGAGCGTTCGACGCCGAGTGAAACAAGATAATCACGCACGGAGTTTGCGCGTTTCTCGCCCAGCGCCAGGTTGTATTCGATCGTGCCGCGTTCATCACAATGCCCGGCGATGCGAATATTCACCTCCGGCCGGTTGCGCAAAGCGCTGGCATGCTCCGCCAAAATGCTGCGCGCCGTGGAGGTAAGATCGAATTTATCATAGTCAAAGTTGACATTACCAAGAACGAGCGGCCGGGGCGCCGGGGTTTCTCGGGGAGGTTCAGGGCGGGGCTCTGCCGGCGGCGGTGGCGCCGGTTCTTCACGCGCCGGCTCCAGCGGGGCGGTTTCGGTTTGCGCGACTTTCTTGCTGCTCGGGCAACCGAGAAACGCCAGCGACAAAACCGCAACCAAGAGCGCGGCAAGCCCCCGGATGTTGAAGCGACAAAAGGCCATGTAACACCTCCAGTGTTTGATGTTTTTATAGGCGATTATTTGTTGCGAAAAAACCGTGTGAAAACGCTAGATTCCAATGCAGACGACGCTTGTCAAAGCCTGATCAGTAAACGCAACACTCTTCGACAAGCTCAAGGTGCGTTTTTCAAACTCAGACGGCTGCAACTTAAATTCGTTCGTTGACAATTTCAAGTTTTAATTTCGACACGCCGATTCGCCCGGCGGACGCACGTTGTTCGACCACGCCGGACTCGTGCATGTTCCCTTGTGCGTGAGACGGCGAACGTTCTGCCCGTTCCATTCCATGCTGTAAATGTCGCTTCCGCCGCCGCGCGTCGAGCTGAATACGATGCGATAGCCGTCCGGCGACCACGCCGGGTCTTCGTTGCTGCCGGCTTCTGCCGTAAGCTGCATGAGATTCTCGCCCGTGACATCAATCGTCATGACATTGAAACGGCCAGCAATGCGCGACACAAAGGCGATTTTATCGCCCTTGGGCGACCAGGCTGGCGAATCATTGTAATTGCCCTCGAGCGTCAGGCGGCGAACGTTACTGCCCTCGGCATCCATGATGAAAACCTGCGGATTGCCCAGGCGATCCGAAGTGAATGCCAACTCGCGACCGGTCGGCGACCAGGTAGGAGAAGAATCCACGCTGGGATGATGTGTCAGGCGGCGCACACGTTTGCCCTCGGCGTTCATCACGTAGATTTCGGCGTTGCCTTCATGCGTCGAGGTGAACGCGATTTGATCGCCGTCAGGCGACCACACGGGCGCGGTTTGCAGACCGGCCGTTTGAAAATGGCGCGTGATCTTGCCCGAAACCACCTCCACCAAAAGCAAATTCGGATTATGATTTTGATAGGAAGTCAGGGCGAGCAAACGTGCGTCATGCGACCATGCCGGCGTGAGATTGAGGCTGGCGGTGGCCGTGAGCTGGCGCACGTTGGTGCCGTCGAAATCCATAAAGAAAATTTCTTTGCTCTCGCCGGTCTTGGCGGTAAAGGCAATGCGGCTCTTGGCAATGCCTTGTTCGCCGGTGAGAATGTTGACAATGTCGTCCGCCAGGCTGTGCACGAGCAAGCGCAAATTGTCGCGGCAGCCGTTGTAGGTTTTTTGCGCCAGTGTTCTGCGCGAATTGCTGTCGATGAGTTCGGCTTCGAGTTTCACGCGATCATTGGCAATTGTGACCTTCGGATGAACCTCGAGGCGAAAGGGCTGCGCCGGCCCTTTGCTGGAAATCTCCAGCCACGGCGAATTGCTGCCGCCGAGCTGTTCGTCGGTGCGAAACGAGGCGATCACGCTCGACATCCACAAATCATTGTCGAGAATGTCGAGCACGCGGCTGGCATCCTTGGTATTTGCCTGCTGCAGCGGCTGGCATTCCTTCAATTCCACGGGAATGCGGGCAAAGGCATTGGTTTCAACGCGCAGGTAGGATTCGGTTTGCGCATGTCCCTCGAAACTGAATAAGACGGCGCCTACGACGAGGAGTCCGCGGATCACGAGGAATGGGAGTTGCTTCAAATGGGTGTATTGTTTGTTTACAAGATGCAAAAATTTCATACACATGCCTGTTTTCCAAAATTTGCTATTCAGTACACGACAAATTCGAAGGTAATGCCGAAGGGTTCTTTGGCCCCGGCGGGCAGCGGTGGCAAGGGATCGGCGTTTTGCACGGCGCGCATGGCGGCTTGATCGACGGCAAATGCGCCTGATGATTTCTCCAGCTCGAGTGAAGATACTTTGCCCGATTTCTCAATAAAAAAATGTACAACTACGGAATATTCTCCGGCCTGGCGAAACGGCGGTTTCCAATGGTTGAAAACACGAAGTTCGACCAGACGAAGATAATAATCAAAAGGAGAACTCTCGCCATCGGTTTTGATAATGCCGCCGGTTTTAGACGAAGCGCCGCTCGTGGTGGGGGATTGGGCGTTCGTGTTTGCCGGCGTCTGCTCCGTTAATTTGGGCTCGGAGAGCGCCGGACTTGTGGGCGGTGTAACATCTTGCCGCTTGGCTTCGGGCTTCTTGGGTTCCGGTTTTTTGGGGATGGGGATTTTGCTCGGAATCGGTTTGCTCTCAGTTGGTTGCGGCGGCGTGGTCGCGGGGCGCGGCGCCGCTTCCACCCGTTTTGCCCCGCCGCCGGCTTCAACATTGCGTTCGACAAAGGTTGCCGTCAACACACGCGGGTAGCCGCGACGCACCGGCTTTGTGAAGCCGAGCGCAAAAATCGCCAGCAACAGCAGCACGTGGCCGGCGGTTGAAATGATAACGGCCTTTTTGTCGAAGGTATGCATGTCAAATCGAATGCGCCACAAGCAAGCCGCGGCGCGCAGAGTCATCCCAAATTAAGAAATAAAACGCAAGCCATGGACGCGTTTTAATCGTTTTTCGTCGCCATGGGCTCCAAAAGCAATCCGACATTTTGGATGCCGGCCAGCCGCACCATGTCCATCACGGCCACGACTTTGCCGTATTCGGTGCGCGTGTCGCCTTCAATGAGAACCGGCTGATTCGGAGCATTTTTCAGCTTGCTGGAAATTTTTGCGCCAATATCGCCCAACGGCAAACGTTCGCCGTCAACAAACGCTTCGCCGGTGCGGCTAACTGTGACGACGATGGCGCGTTGCGGCTGCGGCTGCGGCGCAATCGTGCCGGGCAAATCGACTTTGACGCCCGAGCGCATGAACGGCGCGGCAATGATGAATACGATCAACAGCACAAAAGCGATATCAAGAAGCGAAGTGACGTTGATGTCCGAGACGATCTTCGTTTTTGAGTTTCTCACGGTGGACAATGTGGTTGAAATAAATGATAAGTTCGGTATTCAAGCGGCCAAAATCGTCTTCGATTCTGGTCAAGCGGGCGGATAGAAAATTGTTGCAGAGCAGAGCTGGAATCGCGACGACCAAGCCCGCAACGGTTGTCACCAGCGCTTCGGCAACGCCGGGCGCCACCACGGACAAATCTGCGCTGCCGCCGGACTGGCTGATGCTCAAGAACGTGTGCATCACGCCCCACACCGTCCCGAGTAACCCCAAAAACGGGCTTAGGCTAATCGAGGTGGCGATAAACGGAATGCCCGCGGCCAGGGCTGAAAGATTCTTTTCGATCACCTGCAGCACGCCATCGCTCATGATTTCGAGCTTGCGGCCACGGGACGATTCCAGATACCTGCCGATCGTAATATATCCTTCTTCGAAAATGCGGCCGACCGGCCCGCCAATGTCTTTGACGGCAGAATGATAAACCGCGGACAATTCGGAATTCGGGCGCAAGCTGTGAACCAGGCGCAGAAAGTCACGATTAATGCCTTTGAAACGCCAATATTTGTTGAGTGTGATTGCCCAGGTCAGAATAGAGAGCAGCAAGAGGCTCGCCAGGATGAGCTTGGCAAAAAGCCCGGACCGGAAAATAAGCGAGACGACGCCGTCTTGCCAAAGCACAGTTGAGAGTACGATTAAAGGGGCCATGTCGTCCAACATTTTTTGAAGTTGCTTCGACGTTTCCTAGTCACAACAAGTTGAAGTCTATGGAAGATGCCATTGAAATGCAAGCATAATTTGTCAAAAATCCGCTTGCTTTTACATCAAAAATCGCTAGCCTCATGTTTGAAACTGATCGCTTGCGCCAAACGCTTACGCATGTGCCTCGTGCAATCTCGAAATTTACATTTGCGAGAGTGACGAACAAGTAACATCTATCTCAAGACTTGCTGATTGTAGATAATATTCCTGCAACGGCTGAGCCGTTACATCAAAAACCTCTGAGTTTCCGCGACCAAGTTGCAACCAATTTCGGTTATGCCAGGCCTGGAGCAATTTCAAACGGGCACAAAATAAAATCAAATGAACCTTGCCAGTGGAGGCACAATGGACATCCTGGGCATTGACATCGGCGGTACGGGTATCAAGGGCGCACCGGTTAACATTAGCACAGGCAAATTGCGCGCCGAACGTTTGCGCGTATTGACGCCGCGACCCGCAACGCCGGTGAAGGTGGCCAAAGCGGTGAAAACGATTGCGCGGCATTTCAATTGGCGCGGCGCCATCGGCGTCGGTTTTCCGGGAATTGTGCAACACGGCAAGGTGATTACGGCTGCAAATCTCCACAAGGCTTGGGTGGGTGAATCCGCGCAAGCGTTATTTCATAAAGCAACGGGCGCTGCCGTGCAAGTCGTTAATGACGCCGATGCTGCGGGTCTGGCGGAGATGCGTTTCGGCGCCGGACGCCGGCGCAAGGGAAAGGTGTTGCTGCTCACCTTCGGCACCGGCATCGGCAGCGCCCTGTTTATCGATGGCAAGCTCGTGAGCAATACCGAATTCGGGCATGTGCAGATTCGCGGTAAAGCTGCGGAACGCCGCGCCTCGGATGCCATTCGCACAAAAAAGAAACTGGGGTGGAAAAAATGGGCGCGCCGCGTGCAGGAATATCTCAATCACATGGTGTTGCTGCTCTCACCGGATTTGATCATCATTGGCGGGGGCGCGGCAAAAGATTATCAAAAATTCGCCAAATATATCGAGCTGCCAGTCGAAATGATTCCGGCGCAAAATGGCAATCTTGCCGGGATTGTTGGCGCAGCGCTGGCCGGGCAGAATGTGAGTAAAAAAACGCGGGCAAAAAAGTAGGCAGAATGCGATTCTTCGGCTGCTTTCTATTTTTGGCGAAAGCAGCCGAAGCAGAGAATAACTTGTTCAACGCGTGGCTCAGTTGCGGCTGATTTCTGGTTCACGCAAACGGCCTTCGAGCACGATGCGATAAGCCCCGGTTTGCTGATCCAGGCTCGCCAGCGCGGCGCACCATTTTTCCGAATCGTTGATGATGGTTTCAAGATTTGTCCGCAGTGCGTCTGAAGAAGGCGGGAGAATGTCGATAAAATCAAGTTCGCGGGAATTGAATTTGAACATGTGTTTGACCTCCATGTCAATGGTGTTCAATAAAGCATTGGGGAATTTAACCTAAGCCTCGCCCGGCGCCGATTTCCTCTTCTCATCCTTGAAGGCGAAATCATCGCTTGCTGGCTGCGGCTTACAAAACGGCAGACAATAAACAAAAATGATGCCTCTTGCGCAAGCTTGTTACGAAAATTTATTGTGACGTGGCTTGGCGCTAAAGTTTTAAATGTCTTCACGCGCCCAGCAGAAATCCCGCGCGCAAATTTCCGGTGCGCAGGAAGCGCGTTCGTCGCTATTTAGTCTTATTCGCAAAGATAGCCTCGACCATCGACTCTTTACCTTAAATCCATAACTGCTAACATATTAGGCTGTGTTCCACCTTCTTGGCACGAGATGGAATTCTGCTTGACTTTGAATCAGCCATCAAGTAAGTTCCACAGCCAATTCGGAGCAGTTAAATTAACCTTTTAGACTTTAGCGAGTTACGAGCAGGTTCATGAATTCGGAAGACAAACAGGACGGTTATCACGACGCGAGTTGGCGCAACTCGCATGCTTTGCTTGACGAGCAGGATGCTTTAGATGCGTATGTGAAACGCCTTAAACTCGGCCCGCTCCCCGAGCATGTGGCCATCATCATGGATGGCAACGGCCGGTGGGCCAAGCAGCGGAAGCGGTCGCGCGTCGAGGGCCACCGCGAAGGCGTCAACTCCGTGCGCGAGATCGTGCGCGCGTGCGGCGAGTTGAATATTCGTTACCTCACGCTTTACACGTTTTCAACGGAAAATTGGAAGCGCCCCAAGAGTGAAGTGGCGGCGCTTATGGGGTTGTTGATCACGACGATTCGCGAAGAGATTGATGAGCTCAATCGCAATAATGTGCGCTTGATGACGATCGGCCGGTTAAGCGATCTGCCTTATGTGGCGCGCGCCGGCATGGAACATGCCATGCGGGTGTTGAGCAAAAACACCGGATTGACGCTCAATCTTGCGCTGAGTTACTCCAGCCGTCAAGAGTTGACGGACGCCATGCGTCGCATCGCCGCAGAAGTGAAGGCCGGGCGCTTGAACCCTGCGGCCATCGATGATGACATGATCAGTTCCTTCTTATACACCTCTGAGCTGCCAGACCCCGACCTTTTGATTCGCACGAGCGGCGAGCTGCGCATCAGCAATTTCCTGTTATGGCAATTGGCTTACACGGAAATTTACGTCACGGACGTTCTGTGGCCCGATTTCCGGCGCAAGGAGTTGTACGAAGCTCTGCTCTCGTTTCAATGCCGCGAGCGCCGTTTTGGCCGCGTGAGCGAACAATTGATCTCTTCCGACCTCGAACCGCACGGAATTCCGGAGCCTGACTTTGCCGCGCCGGTCGCGCTAGACTTGGATTAGCTTTTATCATCACACTATTCTCGCCTCTACGGCCATGACTAAAAAACGCCGGCGAGTGTTTGGGGCGGTGGCTGTGCTCACCGCTCTGACACTGACTTATGCCGGTTGGAAAATTTACGCCAGCCGCCCGCTGCTGCAACGTCTCGTCGTGGAAAAAATCGAGACTACGCTCGGCGGTGAGTTGTATTATCGCGAGTTTCGTCCCACCTTCAGCGGCGTCGATATTGCAGACGTTTATTTCACGCGCGGCGCGGCGAGCAAGATGCGCTGGGCGCTGCATGCACAGCAAATTTCGGTGCGCGTGAATTATGTTGCGCTGCTGCGCGATCTCTTCGAACCGGCGCCACGTGTGATTCGCATTTCCGTTATCCAGCCGACCCTAACGCTGTCGCCGGCGCGCGCCACGAAATCGTTGCCGTCTCGCATGCCGGCCAGGTCCTCTCCCGCCACGCCGCCGGCGGAAACCGCCAAACCGGGCGCGCCTTCTGCAGAGGAGAACACGGCGTCAAAATATGTCATCATCGAAAATGTCGAGATTCAGCACGGTGAAATTGTTTGGC
Organism: Cytophagia bacterium CHB2; assembly: GCA_030263535.1. NCBI lineage: Bacteria > Pseudomonadati > Bacteroidota > Cytophagia > Cytophagia bacterium CHB2. The sequence goes on along the minus strand of SZPB01000118.1, from coordinate 17,627 downwards.
AAGATAGCGCTTCCGGCTTGCCGGACCTCACCGTCGTCAACGAGTTGAGCGGGTGGTTGCAAGCGCTCGGCGAATCGCATGCGCAAGTTCGTTTGCACGGCAAAGTGCGGCATCCAAGCGAGGCTGAATTGACACTGTCAACCGCGGTTGATTTGCAGCATATTGCCCTGGATTCCGTGCAGCTCGATATCTCCGATTTGCAGTTCACCGGCAAGTTGCCGCTTGCCGTGCCCGGCCGTCTGGAAATGGCTGGCGGCAAGCTCGGCGGAAGCCTGGTGTTGTCGCGATCGACTCTGCCCTCCGCGCCGGATGAGATTCGAGTCGGCGGGCATTTGCATTTGCGTGACGGCAAATTTTTATATGCTTTCACCGGCCCATCAAATGGCTCCGGCAAGACGAAGCGTTCGCATTCCTGGGCCGATCACCTCGCCCAAAAATTTTTCGCGCTCTCCGGCAGCACGTTCTTTGACCGCGTTGCCACTTCATTGCAAAATGCGCCGCTGCAAATCGAAAATGCCAGCTTCGATGCCACGCTGGAAGACGGCCAGCTCGTGATTGCGAACGGCCGCCAGCTCGTGAATAATCAGCCGATGCACCTCAACGGCAGCGTGCAACTCGGCGAGTTGCCGTTTTGGGTATCGCTGCCCGAACGCGGGCAAAAAGCATATGCCGTAAAGATCGCGGCCAACTCGCTTGACGGCGATTCCCTGGATGCTCTCGTTGAAGTTCCTGTCCGGGCGCCCGCGGTTGATTTACACTTCGTCTGCGATTCGCTCTCGCTGCGCGAATTTTTTGCTCCGTTTCACCGCGTGTCTGAACAAAGCAAAGTTTCTGCCGCGAAAGTCGCCCCGCCAGTTTCCGGCATTGCCGCCATTCGTGCGGATTTTACCGGTTCCTTCTTTTCGCCTCGCATTCAGGCAACCTTGACCAGTCCACATGCTGTGATTCACAAAAAGCGGGTGCGGCAACTGGAAGCGCAATTCAGTTAAAACAGCGCTGCATTGGCGGGGCCGCGGCATGATTGATTTCGACTATGGCCCGGCAGCGCAAAACGCTGCGTCCGCGCCCGGGTTCAACTGGGAGGGTTGGGGCCAGGTTGATCTCGCGGCCAAGAACTTGCCACAATCCGCGACCGTGGTGGTAGATGGGAATCTGACGCCGTTACTTTCGCGTTTATTGGCGCGTCGCGGCTTCAAGCTCGAAACCCAAGGGCAGAAGGAAAGCGAGGTTCCGTTTTCGTTTTTGTCCTCATTGCCGGAAACCCGCCTCGCGGGGCTCGCGCAAATCTCCGGCAGCGTTTGGCAGCCGATCGTACACGGCCGCATGAATCTCGACGTGAAACGGCCGCAACAAACGGCCACGCGCTGGCTCGGCAATTTTTCGCTGGTAGACGACACGCTGCATTTGAAGGCCTCGCTGCCAAATCAAGCCTCCAAGGTGAACGCGACCATCTGGCGTTTGGGCAAGCGCCCGCTCTTTAAAATTGAAGGACTCGAAGTCGAATTGCTGCCCGTGATTTTTGGCGAAAAAATTTCACGCACGTTGTTGGCAGATTTGGATATGAATTTCAGCCTGATTGGGCATACCGACAGCTTGAATATCAATATCGACGCGCGCAAGAAAGCCGCGCCCACGAAGCTATTTCATCTCGTCGGCTATATGTTGCCGTTGCTGCAGGGTGACCGGGTAACCTCCGGCTATGTCAAGTTTTTCCCCGATCAGCCGAATGCGTTTGCGGCGAATTACACGCTGCACGTGCAAGACAGTCTGTTTAAAATTTCCGATTTTCGCAGTGAGCCGTGGCTCAACGCCGCGCTGGAAGTCAAAACCGGCCGCAGCCGCGAGATCAAGGGCGGCATGCGTTTGGCAGGCGCCGATCTTGCGCGTTTGCTCACCGGCGCAACCAACGACAGCGCCATTTATCGCGGCAAATTGTTCGGTGAATTGAATATCTCGGGCACGCTGCACGATCCGCAAGCTGCCGGAAATTTTTGGCTGTTTGACGGCTTTTTTCATGGCCTGGGAAATTTTGCCCTGAGCGGCAAGATGCGCGCGGATCGCAGCGGGTGGAAAGTCGACAGCCTGGCTGTCACCAAAGACAAACAACCGTATCTCACGGCCGGCCTCGGTTATCGCCGCAGCGATCGGCGCATGCACATGAACGTGCACGGCGCGGATTTACGCGGCGGCGAGTTGCTGCATGCGCTGTTCAATTTTCCAGAAGATAAATTTGACGGCGCAACCACCCTGGATTTGCGCGCCGAGGGGCCGGCTAAAGATTTTTGGAATGAAAAAGGTTTGCCGCTTTCAGGAACGTTGGCGGTGACCGAGGCGCAGGTTTGGGGCGTGCATTTTGATGAAGTGACCGCCGATCTGGCCGCCGGCAGCCGCTCGGCAAAGCAAGCCATGCTTTCGAGTCGCGGCTTATACCTGCCGCGCGTGCGCGCCGTCAAGCAAGACGCCTTCTCCCTGACCGGCGACGTATTCTTGCCGATCAACCGCACCAGCGCAGTGGCGGCTTCCATTAGCGGAGCAGGAAATTTTCTGGCAGTTCTTCCAGAAATGAGCAGTTGGTTCAAAACCACTTCGAGTTATGGCCAACTCAGCCTGAATCTGTCCGGGCCGTATGAGCGCTTGACCATCTTCAATTCTCATTTAAAACTCAATGACGGCGCCGTGACCATGACGCGGCTGGCGCGTGACGTGACGCATATCGAAGCTGAAATCTCTGTCGATGGCCGCGGCACATTTGTTGAGATTCCGCGTTTCACGGCGCGCTTCGATGATGCGACCGTAACGCTGCGCAACGTCGAAAGCCTGCCCTCGCTGCTTCTGGCCGATGCTGGCAACAATGCCGGGTCAACGTTCACGAACACGATTGATGCCGCCTGGCAACCACTGCGCCTAGGCAACTCACCGTTGCACCTGGGCACGCTGTTGCTCAAATCGGATGATATGGGTTTGCCCTTGAGCATTCCGGGATTGATGAAAAAGCATGAAACCGGCCGCTTTCGCCTCACGGGTTTGATCGATTCCACCGCGCGCCGCGGCGACGCCGATGAATTCATTATCGCCGGGCCCTGGTCACATCCGGTGGTGCAGGGCCGGGCCGTGCTCGAAAATGTCGAGTTTCAATTTCCCTTTGATGAAGAAAGCGATCCCGGCTTGCGGCATTTGCTGCGCAATATAAATTGGAATGTTGTTGCTGAGAGCCGCAAGGATAATCACTATGTTCTCACCCAGACCACCGCGTTCAATGACGTTTATGTCAATCTCGGCATCGATGATGCGGCCAGCCGGTTGCGCTTTTCCGGTATTGTGTCCGACACGACATTTTCCGATGAAGCATTTTTTATTGAGGGGAAAGTCGTTTCGACGCGCGGCGAAGTGGAATATCTCGATATGAATTTCGAAGTGGAGGAATTTGGCGCCGAGTTCGACAAGAGCCAGCTTTTCCCTCAAGTGTATGGCCGCGCCAAAACCGTGGTGCGTGATTCAACCAACACGCCTTACAATGTTTATCTCACATTGGTGGCCGTCGATCCCACTTCCGGCCGGGAAGAGTTGCGCGGCCGTTTTCAACACGCCATTTTCAAGCTGACGTCCGATCAACCGAATTTTTGGGGAACCGGCCAGGAACAAGTGCTGGCCTCGCTCGGCTATTCCGTTGACAATCTCGGCAAAAGCGCGACCGAGGCGGTGGGCATTGGCACGGACAATTTGTTGATGCGGCCGTTTCTGCGGCCGGTCGAACGCGCCGTGCAGCGCACATTTGGCCTGGATATCGTGCGCTTCAGTTCGCGCTTTACACGCAATTTTCTGACGACGAATTTCAACAATAATGCCGCCGATAACGCCTCCGCTGCGCCGGAGGCGCATCGCTCGCTGTTTCGCAGCAGCCGTGTGACGGTGGGGAAATACTTGTTGAACAATCTCTATCTATCCTACATTGGCCAGCTCGAAAGCGGCCTGGAACGCGACAGCACCAACCATGTTGCCGGCCAGCCGCTGCCGGATTCGGAATACAAATTGCAATTGCGCCATCGCCTCGGGCTGGAATATCGACTCAACCCTGACATGCTGTTGCAGGTGGAATATGACTTCGCCGATGAAAGCGTGCGCGCGGATCGCAAGATCTGGCTGCGCCATTCCTTCCCCGTCGAATTTCCCAAAGAAACGAATTAGCGCCGGTATTCGATCAAGCAAGGCGCCGTTCCATCACCATAGCAAAAAAGCCGTCGCAACCGTGCTTGTGCGGCAGGAGATGAATCGCGCCGCCCTGCGCCAGATGGCTGAGTTGATAGCGCTGCAGAATTGCAGCAGCATCTGCGGCCTGGAATGAGGGATTCCCCTCCAAAAAGGATTGCACCACGGCTTCATTCTCTTGCGCCAGCACGCTGCACGTGGCATACACCAAGCGCCCGCCCGGCTTGAGTAACGGCGCGTAGTCCCGCAAAATTTGCTGTTGTTTCGCCGACATTTCCTCCACCATTCCGGGAGTAATCTTCCACTTTGCATCGGGATTGCGGCGCAATACGCCGGAGCCGCTGCACGGCGCGTCAATCAAAATCGCGTCCATCTTGCCGGGCAGAGAGGCGGGCGCCTCGTTTTCTTGCAACACATGCACACGAATATTGTGCATACCGCTGCGCCGGCTGCGCTTTTGCAACTGTTCCAGCCGCTTTGGCGCCACATCGAACGCAAAAATCTCCCCGCGATTTTTCATCAACGCCGCCAAATGCAACGTTTTGCCGCCACCCCCGGCGCACACATCCGCGACGCGCCAGGTGGGTTTGGGATCGAGTAACAGCGAAACAATCTGGCTGCCCTCATCCTGCACTTCGAACCAGCCGGCACGGAATAAGTCGAGATTGAAAAGATTCATCCGTTTGGCGAGATGCAAACCTTCGGGCGAAAGCGCAGTCTCTTTGCCATCGAAGCCTAGTTTCTGCAATTCAAGCAGGCAATTTGCACGCGACGTTTGCAAGGTATTCACCCGGATCGTCAGCGGTGGAGGTTGATTGAGTGAGGCCAGTAAAGTCTCGCCTTCGGCTTCGCCGAATTGTTGCTGCACGACGGCAACAAACCAATCCGGAAATGAAAAGTGAATGCCCGGGTTGTCTTTGAACGTTTCCGGATTTTGTGCGGCGATTTGCGCCAGCTCGGAAAGTGAGGGAGAAAGCTTGTGAGGGGAGGGGCCGGAGATATAATTTGCAACAAGGTCTAAAGATAATTTTTCAATATGCAGCTTGAACGCCACAAACAGCCACGCCGGATTTCGTGCGGATTCCGGGCGCACCTGTGAAACCAATGTTTGCAAGAGCCGCTGGTGCCGCAAAATGCCATAAACACTTTCGGCCAACTCCCGGCGATCGTGCGAGCCTAAGTAGCGGCGGCTGCGAAAGAATTTGTCGATCAGATGATCTGCGGGGCGGGGATCTTCCCACAAAATTTCAAGCAATTCGATGGCGTGGCCGGCAAGCGATGCGGGATTCATTGCACAATAACCTGACGAATATTGATCAATCCCTGGCCCAGCAGGGTTTCATGATAATAATCTCCAGCGACGGCCAAGCCGTTGCCGGGTTGCTTCCGCGCCATCGTACTTTGTTTTCGGCTGTGAAGCAAGGCTTTTTTGAGCTGGTGGATTCGCCGCGTGACAAGAGAAAAGTTGCCGAAGTGCCAAAATTTGCCTATATATTGGCTTACGTGAAATGGGCGATTAACTTCTCAACTTTAGAAGAAAATTATAAAAATGTCTCGCCCACAAAAATGAAATCCCACTGAAAAGGCTTTCGTTTTTTGTGGGAGTTCAACATTTGTGGGCGAAATTCACAAAGCTGCTCGAAGAGCCTCGATTTTCAGCTTATCTGAAAATCGGTATAGGATTTTTGCATATGTTGATCGATGAGTTTTTGCCGAGGTATGACGTACACGAATATCATGAAATTGACATTGCCGCGCCCGCCGAACGCATTTATGCCGCCATGCGAACATTGGATTTGAGTCGTTCATGGCTGATACGCATGCTCTTTGGCCTGCGCGGGCTGCCGGCGTTATTCTCATCCCCTAGCGAGCCAAAACAAAGACTCGGTTTGACGCTTGCGGGCTTGCTCGACAGTGGCTTTATTCTGCTTGGCGAAACACCGCAACAAGAACTGGTGCTCGGCCTGGTGGGAAAGTTTTGGACGGCCTCCGGAGAAATTCAACATATACGCACCGAACACTTTCGCTCGTTTGATACGCCCGGCTTTGCCAAAGCCGTGTGGAATTTTTCGCTCGCGCCCCAACCAAACGGCGTGACGAACGTCTCAACAAATACGAGAGTACTCTGTTTGGATGAAGCCAGTCGCCGCCGTTTTCGGATGTATTGGCTGTTCATCCGGCCGTTTAGCGGAGCGATTCGTCTGGCGGCGTTGCGGGCAATTAAGCGCGCAACATTGAGACACGAAATCGCGCAAAGGCTCCAAAATTGAGCAGCTCATGCCGCAAAAAATCTTTTGGATTTTGTTTTTGTTTGATGATATTGCAAGAATGTTGGCGCCGTTGTCGCAGCGATTCGCTGACAACAAGTACTCGAATACGTGGTTGCGGTCGCGAGGTGTTTATCTCATGAAAGGAAGCTAGGAGTTCTGTCGTATGAAAAAAAGTCGATTTTATTTCCTGGGTATTTTGGCGGTTGCGCTGGTAGGCGGTTATTTTTTTCTGCGGTCGGGAAAGCCGGCAGAAAAAGCGGCGGCAACGCCTGAAAGTCAGGGCCGGATCGTAACGATCGCGCGCGGCGATCTCAATGCCGTGGTATCCGCGATTGGCAAACTCGAGCCGATCAACAAAGTTGAGATCAAGAGCAAGGCCTCCGGAGAAATCATGCTGATGCCGGTGGAAGAGGGCGATCGTATTGAAAAAGGCGCGCTCATTGCGCGCATTGATGAAACCGATGCCCGTAATTTGTATGAGCAAGCGGTCGCCGATCTCGAGGTCGCCAAGGCCGAGGTGGCGCAATCGGCAAACACCGTCAGCCGCCAGGAAGAGATGTTCAAGCGCGGGTTGATTTCGCAAGCAGAATACGATCAAGTGAAGCTCGAAGAAGTACGCGCCAAGGCGCAATTGGTCAAAGCCGAGACGGAAGTCTCCACGATGTTAGTGCGCTTGAAAGATTCGATCGTGCGTTCGCCAATCAACGGCGTCATCCTGAAAAAAGATGTCGAAGCGGGGCAGATTATCGCCTCCGGCATCAACTCAGTGAGCGGCGGCACCTTGATCGCGACCGTGGCGAATTTGGACAGCATGTACGTTTATACCGAAGTAGATGAAATTGACATTGGCCAGGTTCATATTGGGCAACCCGCGCGCGTCGTGCCGGATGCCTTTCCTGATATGGTTTATCGCGGCCGGGTGTTGCGGGTGTCGCCGCTGGCAAAAGTCGAACAAAACGTTACGACATTCAACGTTACCGTTATCGTATCGAATACCGATGGCCGGCTCAAGGCCGGCATGAACGCTTCCGTGGATTTAACCGTTGCGGATCGTGAGAACGCCTTGCTGGTGCCGAAAGAAGCATTGAAGGAGTTGCGCGAAATTCGCGCGCAAATGGCAGCGTTAAATATTCCAGCCGACACCAGCGCAGGCGGCCCCGGGCGCATGGCGCCGGATTCCTCGCGCGCCCAGTGGCGCCAGCGTTTCGCGGATAATGTGTCCTCGGATTCAACCGGCAGACGGGCGATGAACGGCAGTAATCCCGGAATGGCCAATGGCCGCACGCTGCGCAAATTTGTATTGCTTAAAAACGGCGAACGCTATCAGCCGCGTCCCGTGGAGATCGGCTTGAGCAACAACGACTATGCCGAGGTGTTGCGCGGCTTGCAAGAAGGAGATGAAGTGTTCGTGTTCAGCGGCAGTCGCGCGGGCATGGCGCGACAAGCGTGGATGGATCGCATGCGCGGCATGTCGGGTTTCGGCGGCGGACGGCCAAGATAAACTTGCGATAGAGTTTCAATTGCCGTTGGCCGATTGTATGATACCAAAAGTATCGTGCAGGATTCAGGTTTTGCATTTTTCGGGAGATGACGATGGATTTGCGGGAAAGCTCTAGCGTTGCCTTTGGCGCGATTATCGCGAACAAGCTGCGCTCATTTTTGACCATGCTTGGCATCATTATCGGCGTGAGCGCATTGATTACGGTTGTCGCTGTCGGCAAAGGCGGTGAGCGCGCTGTGGCTGAGCGGCTGCAGGCGTTGGGCACGAATTTGCTCTACGTCAGCCCCGGCTCATCTCGTTCCGGGCCGGTTATGACGAGCGCCGGCAGCAGCGTGAAATTGACACGGAAAGATGTGGAGGCGGTTCTGGAAGAATGCGAAGAGATCGAAGCCGTGGTGCCGGAATTTAGCCGCAGCGCGCAGGTGAAATACGGCAATCGCAATTGGAATACGCGCATCACCGGCACCACGCCGAACTACGGCGAGGTGCGCAACGTGAAGGCCGTTGCCGGGCGCTATTTCACCGCGCAAGAAGAAGCCTCACGCGCGCGTGTGTGTGTGCTCGGCTCAACGGTGCGCGATAATCTCTTTGACCCCAGCGAAGATCCGATCGGCAAAACCTTGCGCATCAGCCGCATGAATTTTCAGATTGTCGGAGTGCTTGAAACCAAGGGACAGTCCGGCGGCTGGATGAATCCGGACGATCAAGTGCTGATTCCGCTGGCTACCGCTCAAATGCGCTTGTTCGGCGTCGATCATATCACCAATTCCACGTTGAAGGTTGCCGATGCCTCTCTGATGGACAAAGCGTTTTACGATGTCGAACGGGTGTTGCGCAAACAGCATCGCCTGCGCGATACCCAGGACAATGATTTCAATATTCGCAATCAAGCCGACATTATTTCCACCTTCGAATCAACGCAAAAAACCATCACCATGATGCTGACCATCGTCGCCATTGTTTCATTGCTGGTCGGCGGCATCGGCATTATGAACATCATGCTGGTATCTGTTACGGAACGCACGCGCGAGATCGGCATTCGCAAAGCCATTGGCGCGAAGCGCCGCAATATCATGTCGCAATTCTTGCTGGAGGCGCTGGCGCTTTCGATTACCGGCGGCTTGATCGGCATTATGGTCGGCGTCGGCTTGACGAAGCTCGTCACGAATTTGATGGGCTGGCAAACCTTGATTTCGCTTCCTTCCATCGCGGTCAGCGTCATTTTTGCGGCAACCGTCGGCATCGTGTTCGGCCTTTATCCGGCCTGGCGCGCGGCATGGCAGAATACTATCGAGGCGCTGCGGTATGAGTAAGAAAACGGGGAGCTGGCAACCATGACAGAATTTTGGTCGGTATCATGAATGCCCTGGGCTTGGATGAACAACATGCGTTGCTCAAGATTGTCGTGGTCAGATCATTTTGATACCCGTACCCAACTAGAGTCCCTGTTATGATTTTTGCCGATTGAAGAATTTGTCACAACCCTGCACTGCATCTTGGGATTATGAGACTTTGGCATCTTTTTTTGTTCAGCTTTTTGTGGATCGGCGGCGTGTTGGCCTATCGTTTTTGGCCAACGACAGAAATCACCCACGCGCCCGGCATTCTTATTCCGGAGGAACCCGAACAGCGCAGCGTGACGCAAACCCGCATGTGGCAGCACAAAGGCTACTGGCTGGAGCCGCTGGCGACCTTCCGGGTGAACGCGCGGGTTCTACACAAAAAAGATTATAACTTCGGCCGCGAAGCGGATTTGTCGCCGCTTGATTTGGCGTTGGGTTGGGGGCCGATGTCGGATCAGAGCGTCATCGATCGCCTCACCATCAGCCAATCCAGTCGCTGGTATTTTGTGCGTTTTAAAAACGCGCCGCTTGCCAACAAAGCGATAACGGCCTCATCCGCCAATATGCACATGATTCCGGCGAATGAGGCGATTGAAAAAAAGTTAAAATCGTTGCGCATCGGCAATCTCATCAGCCTGCGCGGTTATCTCGTTTCCGTGCGGGCGGAAGATGGCTGGCGCTGGCGCAGCTCTCTCCGCAGAGATGATACCGGCAACGGTTCCTGTGAAGTGGTTTGGGTGGAGGAGGTGTCGGTTCAAAAGCAGTGAACACGATTAACCGGCTATCGTTTGATCATTTGATGTAAGCTGGTAGAAATCCCCTGGAATATTCGCCAATGAAATAAGCAGCATCAGGAGTTATCCCGGCGTTATGCTCATGCCAAAACAAACAAGAGTTGATGATTAGGCCGGAGCCCAGGTCGTGTCTTCCAGTCCCTGGAGATGTTGATGGCAAAAAGATCGATCAATCGTCGAGAATTCTTAAGCAACACAGCAACCGCTGCCTTCGGAACTACTGCCCTTGTTTCACTCGCCACTGTCTCTTGCGCACCGGCGGCGCCGCAACGCCGGCGCGTGCTGCGCCTCGCCCACTTAACCGACATTCATGTACAGCCCGAATTGAGCGCCACCGCCGGCATGGCGCGCGCGCTGCAGCATGCGCAAAATCTTCAAGATAAACCGGAAATAATTTTCAATGGCGGCGACGCCATTATGGATGCGCTGGGCGCGGATAAGGCACGCACGCAAACGCAGTGGCAACTTTGGCAAAGTGTTTTGCAGAATGAATGCTCGCTGCCCATCGTGCATTGCCTCGGCAATCATGACGTGTGGGGATGGAAGGCGAAAAACCCGGCGATTTCATCCGAGCAACTCTACGGCAAGCAATGGGCGATGCAGGAATTCGGTTTGTCGTCGCGTTATTACAGCTTTGACCGCGCCGGCTGGCATTTTATCGTGCTCGACAGCACACATTTCCTCCCCGGCGGCTACATTGCAAAGCTTGATGATGAGCAGTTTGAATGGTTGCAAGACGATTTGAACAGGACGCCGGGAATCACGCCCATTTGTGTATTGTCTCACATTCCGATTATGTGTTTCTGCGCGTTTTTTGACGGTGAGAATGAAGCCAGCGGCGATTGGAAAATTCCCGGGGCGTGGATGCATATTGACGCGCGGCGCATCAAAGATGTTTTCAAACAACATTCGAATATCAAACTCTGTTTAAGCGGCCACATTCATTTGCAGGATGAGGTCGAATATCTCGGCGTCAAATATTTGTGCAACGGCGCGGTTTCCGGCAATTGGTGGGAAGGTGCCTATCAGGAATTCCCGCCGGCCTACGTCGTCGTAGACTTGTTTGACGACGGTTCCAGCGCAAGTGAATACATTCCATATTGATCTTGGCAAGGAGGCATGTCGTGATGAAAATTTTGATTCGGCTGGTAAGCCTGGCGTTGTTGTTGAGCCTCGGTTGCAGCAAAACCGCAGAGCAACGTGCGAACAAAGTCATTGGCGTCAGTTTGCTGGCGCGGCAGCATGAATTTTATCGAGATCTCGAAAGCACGCTGCAAAGCGAAGCGGCAAAACACGGCTTCGAGTTATTGATCGCTTCCGCCGATTTTGATTTGGGCAAGCAATCCGCCCAGGTTGAGGATTTCATCGTACGCCGCGTTGACGCCATTATTTTGTGTCCCGTGGATTCACGCGGCATCGCTCCGGCGATCAAAAAAGCTCAAAATGCAGCGATTCCCGTGTTCACGGCCGACATTGCTGCAGAGGAAGGTGAAGTCGTTTGCCATATCGCTTCTGATAATCTCGCCGGCGGCCGTATGGCGGCCGAGTATCTCGCCAAGCTGTTGAATGGCAAAGGCGAAGTCGCCCTGATCACCCACCCAAATGTCATGTCCGCGCTGGATCGCGTGCAAGGTTTCAAGGAAGCGATTGCAGCTTTTCCCGAGGTCAAAATCGCTGCTGAAGTCAGCGGTGAAGGCGTGCGGGATAAAGCCATGCCCGCGGCCGTTGATATTCTGCAAGCCCACCCTGAACTTGACGGCATTTTTGGCATCAATGATGACTCTGCGCTCGGCGCGCTCGACGCCCTGCAGCAACTGCAGCGCACGGAAGTCGTCATCGTCGGATATGACGGCATGCCGCAGGCCCTCGATGCCATCCGCAAAGGCACGGCCTTGAAGGCTGATGTCGTGCAGTATCCCAAACGCATCGGTGAAACCACCATCGCAAAAATCGCTGATTATTTCAACGGCATAACCGTGCCCAAGATCGTACCGGTCGACGTCGGCATCGTGGATCAGGCGTCTCTGCAAAACGCAACCGCCGGGCAGTAAGGATGGCCGCGCTTTTGAACATGCGCAGCATTCGCAAGCAGTATCCCGGCGCGCTTGCGTTGGACGAGGTGAACTTCGACTTGCAGCGCGGTGAAGTACATTGTCTCGTCGGTGAAAACGGTGCGGGCAAATCTACGTTAATGAAGATACTCTCCGGCGCGCTGCGCAAAGATGCAGGCACGATTCATCTCGACGGGCGTGAAGTCGATTTGTCTTCGCCGCAAGCGGCATTGCGGTTGGGTATTGGCACGATTTATCAGGATTTCAAGCTCGCGCCGGAACTCGCGGTGGCGGAGAATATTCTGCTCGGCCATGAACCGGCTATTGGCCGGTCTTTTTTTGTCGATCATCGCAAAATGCGCGAGCTTGCGCAAGCGGCGCTGGCCAAGCTGGGCGAAAGCATTGACAGCCGCCTGCCGGCCTCGGCGCTGAGCGTGGCGCAACAACAATTGGTCGAGATTGCCAAAACGCTTTCGCATGATGTACGCATTCTCGCGATGGATGAACCTTCGGCAGCGCTCACCGTTGCTGAGTTGAAAAATTTGTTTAATGTCATTCGCCGCTTGCGCTCCGAGGGGGTTGGCATCATTTATATTTCGCATCGGCTCGAGGAAATATTCGAAATCGGCGATCGTGTGACGGTGTTACGCGACGGCAGAGTCGTGGCAACCGCTGCCGTGGCCGAGGTCGATCGCAATCGTTTGATTCAGTGGATGGTGGGACGGGAGTTGGAGAATGAATATCCCCAGCGCTTGGCGCAACATGGGCGGGAAATTCTCCGGGTGAAAAATTTGATTGCCGGCAATTTGCAGGATATCAATCTTACCTTGCATCAAGGCGAAATCCTTGGCCTCGCCGGCCTGGTGGGCGCCGGCCGCAGCGAGTTGGCGCATGTGATTTTTGCGGCGCAGCTCCGCGAAGGCGGCGAGATTTTCCTCGATGGCGCGAGTATTCATCCGCGTTCACCGGCGGAGGCCATCGCCCTGGGCCTGGGGTTGTTGACGGAAGATCGCAATCGCCAGGGACTGCTCATGCAAATGAACGTGCGTGAAAACATCTCTCTCTCGAATTTACGCCGCTTGCAGCGTGGACTTTTTCTCGATCAGAAAAAAGAAAGGCGGGAGACAGAGAAATTCCTCACTGACTTGCACATCAAAACTTCCGGGCTGGAACAGGCGGTGGAGCATCTCAGCGGCGGCAATCGCCAGAAGGTTGTGCTGGCGCGCTGGCTATACACGCAATGCCGGGTTTTGATCTTTGATGAGCCGACCGCCGGCATTGATGTGGGCGCGAAACAAGAAATTTATAACTTGATCAATGAGCTGGCGCAGTCGGGCAAGGGCATTCTGGTGATTTCATCGGATTTGCCGGAGCTGCTCGGTATTTGTGATCGCATTGCCGTGATGCAGGCCGGACGCATCACCGGAATTTTGAACCGCGAGGAATTTGATCAGGAAAAAATCATGATTCTGGCAACGGGCGGAGAACCGCATGAGCCAATCTCTTTTCCAACTCAGCAAGAGATGAACGGCATGACCCCGACAATTGAAAAGACAGTTGCAGCGGCGCCGTTGCGTAAACCATCGAACCGGTTGATGAAGGCGCTCGGCGCTTACGGTATCGGCGTTGCATTATTGCTTGAAGTCGTGATCTTCGCCTTGCTTTCGCCTTATTTCTTCACGGCGGATAACCTGCTCAACGTCACGTTGCAAACCTCGATCACCGCCATCATTGCTGTGGGCATGACGCTGGTGATCTTAACGGCCGGCATTGATTTGTCTGTGGGCGCGCTTGTCGCATTTTGCGGTGTCGTCGCGACCAGTGTCTTGCAAGTCGATCTTCCATATGCGGTTGCTCTGCCGCTAGCGTTGGTGGTTGGCGTTATGTTGGGCGGTTTCTCCGGCGCTTTGGCGGGCGTCTTCATCACACGTTTTAACATTACGCCGTTCATCGTCACGCTCGCGTTTATGACGATTTGGCGTGGCGCTGCCTTCATGTTCACCGATGGCCGGCCCATCTGGAATCTGCCCGAGGCTTTCAGCAGCCTGGGCAGCGGACGCGTGCTCGGCGTTCCTGCGCCAACACTCATCATGCTTGCGGTGTATGCCGTCGCCTATATTGTGCTCTCGTACACGCGCTTTGGCCGTCACGTATACGCCGTCGGCGGAAACAAGGAGGCCGCGCGTCTGGCCGGCATCAACATCAATCGCATTATCGTGCAAGTCTACATGATCTGCGGCAGTTTGGCTGCGTTAAGCGGGATTCTGCTCGCCGCGCGCATGAACTCCGGACAGCCCAACGCCGGTTTGATGTATGAATTGGATGTCATTGCCGCCGTGGTGGTGGGCGGCACCAGCTTGTTCGGCGGGCGCGGTTCGATTGTCGGAACGTTTCTCGGCGCGATGTTGATTGGCGTGCTGCGTAATGGTTTAAACTTGTTGAACGTGAATTCTTACGTGCAGATGGTGGTGCTCGGCGCGGTTATTTTGCTTGCGGTGATGCTGGATCAAGTGAGAAAGAAGTAAGACGAGTCAGTCTGAAGGAGATACACGTTTGGCGTTGCCCCGGTGTTCATTGGATTATACTGGCACATCATTCTGCAATTAACGCCTCTTTGCTGAAAGTGAGGTTTGCAAGAGGAAGCGCTGATACTTCTAAACGGGACAAATCTACCAGGCGACTCGCATCCTCGATCTCAATACCAATAACCTGATTCTGATCATCGTAATCGAGCACGATTCCGGGCGCGACCTCTTCGGATTCGACACTAATCTTGTCAGCCAGCTTCAAATAAAGCATGTCTGTGTCAGGATGATACTGAAAAATCATAAAAATTCCTCTAACTTAAGGTCGAAATCCACGATCGGGAAAAGCATTGTGTATTGTTTCTCCATCCGGCTCTGTAACCACACGGAGAAACTTGCCCAACTCCGGAATAAAAGCCCAATAACGAATGCGTCCGTTGGCTTGAGCTTCCTTATGCACCGGTGAATTGATGGCAAATTCAAGCCATTCCGCCTTTAGATAAGGTCGGCGTGGCATCACACTCGTGACAAAGTATGGAGTCGTTTTCACTTTGATAAAATATGAAAATGGGGTTCCAATTACAATAGGAATGATGAAATCTTGGGACAAGGGGGAAAGCTGGAACTATCATGCTGTGCGGGGTGTGGGGCGTAAGGAGTGATGGCGGGTTAACGAGTGCGAGAAACGGGCCGGGTTGGACAAAATATCCGCGAGAATACACACTCGTTGCATTGTATCCAAGACAGCCGCTGAATTCAAAATCCCACCTGCACGCGCAACGCATGATTCCAACTGGCGAGTTGCCCGGCGAATTTCCCCATTTCTTCACCATAAAAGGCGTAATCCGCGCGCAACACATAGAGATTCAGGCCCGCGCCCAATGCGGGATAGCCCTGGCTGAAACCGCCGCGCAGCATCAGCAACGGGGTGAGATTGAATTCCCCGCCCATATAAACCGTTTTGAAAAAGGAATTGCCGCCGGTAAAGGGTTCGTCGAAATCGAGCGCCAGCGCAAAGTTATAAAACCATTTCTGCAAGCGAATGCCGGGGCGATAAACCATGCCGAGCCGATACGACGTTGAAATTTTATTGGGCGGCACGGGATTGTCCAGCGTTGCGCCTTTGGCGTTCCAACTGAACGAGGTGGAAAAAATATCATACACCGCAGCGCCGAATTGAAAGCGGCGATTGAGAGTGTAGAATGCGCCGAGATCAAAGCTGAAGCTCCGGCCGCGATAAAAATAGAGGCTCTCGTTATTGGTGAAACCGGAGATAGTTTTGCTTTTGCGCGTAATCCAACGGTTCAGATATTTTCCCGTCACGCCCACGCTGAAATCGCCGGCGCGTCCGCGCGGGCCGGCGGCGAACGTATGCGCGAGTGAGGCCATTATTTGAACGTCTCCGCGCAGGCGTGTATCGATGATTGGAATGCCGGTAGCGCCTTCGAACATTTCGTACACGGCATTGCCCGCGCTAAATATTCCGGCGCCGAAATGCCGCGAGAGAAAATGAATCGGCGCCGGACCCTCGACATTGATGATTGCCTGTTGTTGCGCGGCATCGAGCGCCTGGCGATAAAGATCGTTAAGCTCGGTATTGTTTAAACGCGCGATGTTGTTAAACTCTTCGCGATGATCTCGATAAAACTGATATTGGTCGAGCGCATTTGTGTTCAAGCGCACGCTGACATCCACAAAATTCAAGCGCGGGTAGCGCAGCGTTGTCAATAGCGCCGGATTGTAGAAAAGGATATTGTCTTCACCGGCGACAGCCACCGCTGCGCCGCCCATGCCGAGCGAACGGACATTGCGCACGGTCATGCGCGAAAAATCCTGCGTCCGGCCCACATCGACGTGAATCATGACTAAAGCAAAAACAACGTAAAAGGAGGTTCGCATAGGTGTTATCGATTTCGGATTGAGGATTGCGGATTGTGAAAAATGCGTTGCTAAGGACCCATGTTTTGAGAGAGGCGATTAACCCAGTTTTTTAACTAGGATATTATTTGTTAAGATGGGTCATAGCATTGCCGGGCTTTCAAGCGAGAGGGTGAAAGCCCGGTGTGATTTTTCCTGTTGCGCGCTGGAGTTTATGGACAGCCGAATTGCTTCAGCGCCTCCAAACCAGAATACACTACTTTGAAGAATTCGCCGGATGGCGTATTGCGAATGTTGGAAGGCATAGCCGTGGGCGGCACCGGCGGCGCGCCAGCGGGCAGTTGGCCGAATGTCGCATCGTGATAATAGTACCAAAGGCAGCGCAAGCCGTCTTCCAATGGCGGATAGTTCGCTTCAATAATGCTGTCCACCTCACGGCAAATCTGATTGGCCGTCTTGGAAGGATCGTCAACAAAAATTTGGTAAACATCCTGTACCTTCGTCAATGAGATGCGTGGATCAAGAATGAATCCGTTCGCGGCGTTGTGATCTTGATCGAGCATCAACACAAAACCGTATACCAATGCGGCGACGCCGCAGCTCAAATAAGCGTCATTGGCGTATTGAAATTCCTCGGGCTTGATCGTTCCGTTGATCAAACCGGCCACCACCGGATCCAAATCCTCTTTGACCGCGGCGAATACGTTCAGCAAATTTTGCAGCTCGGCCTCGGTAAAATCAAACAACCGAAACGTATCGTTGACGGCGGCTACCGTTTCCCAGCCTTTGTTCGCACTGCCGCCGGGCACGCTTTGCTGCAAAGCGTCGATGAAGGCCTCAAAATTGACATTGTAGGCGCGGATCGTAGCCACCGCATGAAAATAACGAATCGTCGGCGTTTGCGGGGATAATTGTTTCGCGCGCTCGAGCAAGGTGAGTGCTTCTTTGGGATTATTGTTCTTCAATTGTGATTGCGCTTCAGAAAGCAAGGCCTGAGGATCATTGTCTTTGTCGCCCGAGCTGAAGGGTGAAAAGATGTTACAGCCGGCCACCAGCATG
>SZPB01000117.1 GCA_030263535.1 Cytophagia bacterium CHB2 | reverse complement strand
ATTACGGCCTCGTGCAATCTCAAATTCATCGGCCCGACGCCGGAAATGATCATGGCCATGGGCGACAAAGCGTTTGCCAAAGACACCATGCGCAAAGCCGGCGTGCCCACCATTCCGGGCAGCAACGGCATTTTGGCGAGCGCCGACCAGGCCCTGGCCTTTGCCGAAGAATTCGGCTATCCCGTGATCATCAAGGCCACGGCTGGCGGCGGCGGGCGCGGCATGCGCGTCGTGCGTGAAAAAAACGAGTTGGCGAAAGCGTTTGATCAAGCGCAGGCTGAGGCCGGTGCGGCGTTCGGCAATCCCGCGGTTTACATGGAGAAATATTTCGAGCATCCGCGGCATATTGAAATTCAGCTCATTGGTGACACGCATGGCAACATCGTTGCGCTAGGCGAGCGCGAATGTTCGATTCAACGCAAGCATCAAAAATTGATTGAAGAAGCGCCCTCGCCGGCGTTGACCGAAGAAATTCGCCAGCAAATGTGCGCCGCCGCCGTGGCCGGCGCCAGAAGCGTGAACTATGTGAATGCCGGCACTATCGAATTTCTTTTTGATGCCGGCAAGTTCTATTTCATGGAAATGAACACGCGCATTCAAGTCGAGCATCCGGTCACGGAATCGGTGTTCGGTTTGGATTTGGTGAAAGAGCAAATCCGCGTAGCCTGCGGCGAAAAACTGGATAATTTGAATCCCAATTTCAAAATGCGCGGGCATGCCATCGAATGCCGCATCAATGCGGAGGATCCGGCGAAGGATTTTCGCCCCTCGCCCGGCCGCATCGAAACCTGGCACATGCCCGGCGGCATCGGCATTCGCGTGGACACGCATGCGTATGCCGGTTATAAAATCCCGCCGTTTTATGATTCATTGATTGCCAAGCTGATCGCCTTCGGCAAATCGCGCGCGGAAGCCATCGAGCGCATGGAACGGGCGCTGGAAGAGTTTATTGTGGAAGGCGTTCATACGACCATTCCGTTTCATCAAAAAGTGATGGCCGATCCCGTGTTTCAATCCGGCCAGCTCGATGTCAAATTTGTGGAGCATTTTTTCAAGCGCACACCGATGAATTCGAACCCAGCCGCAGGTTGAGCTTGCCGCGGTTGTTGAGCCAGTCGCCGGCTGAGCCTGTCAAAGCCTGCATGGTTATTTCATAACGACTGACTGAAGTTCATTCTACCATGTCCGCAAAACCGGACGAGATGATGAGGAGGAACAATCATGAACATCCCGGCCAATCTCCTTTATACCAAAGAGCATGAATGGGTTAAGATTGAAGGCGAGGTCGCGACCATCGGCATTACCGATTATGCCCAGGGCCAATTAGGCGACATCGTCTTTGTTGAGCTGCCGGCTGCCGGCGCGGAGACCAAGCAGATGCAACCGTTCGGCACCATTGAAGCGGTCAAAGCCGTTTCGGATCTGTTCGCTCCGCTGAGCGGCACTGTGACGGAAGTCAACACCGCGCTTGCCGACAAGCCGGAGTCAATCAACCAGGATTGCTATGGCGCCGGTTGGTTGATCAAACTCAAAATCTCCAATGCCGGCGAGCAAGCTGCGTTGCTCTCGGCGGCGGACTATGAGAAGGTCGCCTCTTGAGGGTTGCTGGTTTCGACAGGCTTCGACGAGCTCAGCCGATCGAGCTCAGGCGCCGCGATGCGCTGGCTGAGCTTGTCGAAGCCAGCTTGTCGAAGCCAGCTTGTCGAAGCCAGCTTGTCGAAGCCAGCTTGTCGAAGCCAGCTTGTCGAAGCCAGCTTGTCGAAGGCGTGCCTGTCGAAGGCGGGGTTGGTAATTTGATCACCTAAGAGGAGTTTCGCGCGGCGGTAAATCTGCATTGGCGTGAAATGGGCGGTATACTGAGTTGATCAAAAAGATTCGCACGCAGGCAATCCGGTTGAGCGCGTCTGGCGTATTAGAGCTGGACGGCAAAATCGCCTCAAGACCGGCGGGAAAATCTGCCGGTTAAAGGCAAAAAAGCGCTTGACTCTCATCAGCCAAATATCTACTTTTGCGCCGTTCATAAATAAGACTTTGCAACATCAAAATTTTGGAGTAAGCCTATATCGCATTCGCTACGGGATCGATGGTCAAAAAATCAAATTTTTGTGGAAGATTTTTGTATCCCGACGTAGCGAGTGTTCGGTGATAGGTTGTCAGAACCGAAACGCAGGGTGAAGGACTCAAAGCCGCCTGTTTAAAATCTGCGGCAGAGCCCAGCGAAACACCCTGAAGGCTGCGTCAGCACGCCTAGCGTTTTCGGTTTTTTTGTTTATGGCGCAAGCATAATCGTTTCATCTTCATTTCAAGTTTAGGAGATTCCAACCATGAAAAAAATTCTGGCTCTTCTTAGTTTGTGCGCGCTGATGTTGCGGGCCACCGCGGCGCTGGCGCAAGGCCCGGGCAGCAGCGGCGCGTTGTTCTTGTTGATCGCACCCGGTGCGCGTGCGGCAGGCATGGGCGAGTCTTTTGTTTCAATCGCCGATGACGCCACCGCCACCTACTGGAATCCGGCGGGCATGGCGTTTCTCGAGAAAACCCAGATCGCGCTGATGCACTCCAATTGGCTGCCGCAACTGGCCAGCGACTTGTATTACGACTATGCCACTATGGTGCGACCGATGGGAAATAGTGGCACTGCCGGCGTGTCGTTAACATTCATAAATCTCGGCAATCAAATTATTACCGGTGAAGAGGGGCCGGAGCCCCTGGGTGAGTTCAGCAGCTATGAGTTGGCGCTGGCCGGTTCGTATGCCGCCAAGCTCGGTGCCAACAATTCCGCCGGCGTGACGCTCAAATTCATCTACAGCAACCTGGCGCCCCAAGGCGCAGGCGCCGAACAAGGCGACGGACGCGCTACGGCCTTTGCAGTGGATTTGGGCTACTTACACAGGAATCTTTTATTCGACCGTTTCAATATGGGCGTGAACGTGACCAACATCGGCCCTAAGATCAGCTACATCGATGCCGCACAAGCCGATCCGTTGCCCACCAACCTGCGGCTTGGCGTGAGCTATCAACTCATTAAGCAGGAATATAACAGTCTGGTATTCTCGACTGAAGTCAATAGACTGCTAATTGCTTTTGATGACGAAGGCCAGGCGCGTTCGGTTATTCCCGGGATGTTCCTCGCCTTGTCCGACGAGTCTTTCAAGGAAGAGCTGAAGCATTTCATCTATAATGCCGGGGCTGAGTATTGGTATAATAATCTCATGGCGCTGCGCATTGGTTATCATTATGATAAAACCGGACGCGCCAAGTACACAACTTTTGGCGCCGGGTTGAAGTATTCCAGTTTGAAGTTGGATTTTGGATACATTTCAGCAGGCGAAGGCCATCCTCTCAGCGAAACCATGAGGCTCTCCTTGGCCATCGAGTTGTGATGTGTGGCAGTTTATTCACTAGGCGTAGCTGATCTTTGCGTGAAGTCAGGCTTTGTAAAGTAGCGTTGGAAATAGATTACAGGCAAGGCCTGACTTCATTACACCTCAACTATCACCGCAAACTGCGGCATCTACGAGTTGTTTAACCTTGTGGGATTTTGCAGAGAATTTAGAAGCAAGAGAAGTATAATATCCGAATAGACGATTGACGTTTAAGTCTGATTTTTTAATTCAATGAAATGGGATTTATTATGCGTTACGTTCTCAAATCAGCAGCACTTTTCGCTCTCGCTGGATTTTTAGCTTATGGTTGTTCAAAGCAGATTCCAAGCGAACCAACTCCTCAGTACGAAAGCGAAGGAATCTTAAGCTTTGAAGATTCACCTGCGCCTTCGGAATCTCCAAAGACTCACGTTGACGGGGAAAATAATCCGCAAAAGGTAAATTACTACTATCCTCCTGAATCCAGCGTCACCAACCCGTCCTACGACCAGACGTTCACATCAAGCACAACTCCCGTCTCAGTTTATTTTCGTCTAGAAGTTACCAATATGTGGGTTTTGGGTTCGACTATTAAGATCTATTTAAATGGTACAATTGTGCACGACCAGTTCTACACCGGTTACACCGGACGGGTAATCTCTGGCTATTTTTCGCTCCCATTTGGCGATCACAATTTTCATGTTTATGTAACCAATCATTGGGGATATCCCGTCGGAGATTTGGATAACCAATCATATGTGCCTTTTCATGTTGTATATGTACCTCCTCCTCCTCCCGCCGCACCATCAATAAATCACGATGTCGAGAATAATCACCCGAAGATCTACTGGAGTGCCGTTAGCGGCGCCACGGGTTACAAAATCTACAAAAGCGGTGATGGCTCGCAGTACTATCATATCGACACGATATCTTCAACGTCCTTTGTTGATACTGGTGAAAACCTGTATTCCGGGTCCGGTAACAAGCGTTATGCCTATTACAAAGTAAAGGCGTATAACGCGGGTGGGGACTCACCGTTTTCGAACGTCAAAGTTTTTACTGTCGAAGGGCCTCCGTATTAGTTAACGCTTCTAAATGTTGAAAATGGATTAACGTCAGCCGCCTTGAAGTAATCGAAGACGAACTTTGCGAAGGCATTGAAACCTTCGCAAAGTTCGTCAGTTCTAGCGTCCTTTTCTTTCAAGATGATATTTTATGACATTTCGCGCCTGGCTTACACTCACAATTTTTTTGTTTTCGCTTGAAAATTCTCCGGCCTCGAATCTACGCCACACCGAGCTGCAATCCACTATTAAACGACTCAGTGCAGAGTATCGTTTAAATCAACCTTCTCTCCGATTGCACAGTCGCTTGTCGCACCCTGTGGCAGTAGATACGCTCAATATTCTCGCCTTGCGCGCTGAGTTTCAACCGGACTCTCTTGAAGAAACCACTGGCAATGGCCTGTTCATGCTCGCGGCCAATCCTGAGATCACTATTGATCCGCCGCCGCACAATCGCGCCTATTTCGCAGCGCAACTGACGGCCCTGGCAAATTACTACAAAAGCGTCTCGAACGGTAAAGTCGTCCTGAACTTTCAAGTTTTGCCGAATGATGAAAATGCCGGCTATCGCCTGCCGCAAGACATGAGATATTACGGCCCCGGCCGTGACAGCGCCGAGCGCGACCAGCGCTTGGCCGAGCTGTTGCGCGATGCGATCGGCGCTGCTGACGCTGCAGGCGGCGTGGATTTTTCGCAATTCGACAGCTTCATCATTTTTCATGCGGGTATCGGCGAAGACTTTGCAGAAGAAATCGACGAGACGCCCAACGACATTCCCAGCGCGTTTTTGAACCTGAATGATTTGCGCAAAGACTTGGGCAACAATGATCCGGGTTATCGCGGCATCGCAGTGCAAAACGGCGCGTTCTTCATCGAAGACGGTATCATCCTTCCCGAAACCCAATCGCGCGAGATTGCCGGCAGCGGCCTCATCGAGTTCGGCTTGCTCGGCACCTCGACGTTGATGTTTGGCTATCAGCTCGGTTTGCCCAATCTATTCAATACCGAAACCGGCGCCTCCGGCATTGGGCAATTTGGATTGATGGATCAAGGCTCGAACAACTATCAAGGTTTGATCCCGGCGCAACCTGAGGCCTGGTCCAAAGTTTTTCTCGGCTGGGAAGAGCCGATCGTCATCACCAGCGGCGAGAATTTTGAGATCGCCGCTGCGCTGGCCAACAATCCCAACAAGATTTACAAAATTCCGATTACGGATAGCGAATACTTTCTGCTGGAAAACCGCTCACGCGACATCAACGGCGACCGCATTGCCTCTGGTCGCGACGTCAACGGCGTGCGCATTCAATTTCGCGAGAATGATTTTGCTGCGGAGCAGGCCATCAGTGTGATCACGCAAGTCGATGAGTACGATTTCGGTTTGCCGTACACTGTCGATCAAAACAACCGCGCGCTGCCCGGTCCTGGCATTTTGATTTGGCATATTGATGAAAACATCATTCGCGCGAATTACGCCAGCAACCGCGTCAATGCCGATGCCGATCACCGCGGCGTCGATCTCGAAGAAGCGGACGGCGCGCAGGACATAGGCCGTTTTTATGGTTTTCTCGATCCCGGTTCCGGCAGTGAACTTGGTTTGCCCGAAGACGCCTGGTGGTCGGAGAATCCCGTCATCACAGAATTTCTGCGGCCTGATGAGCCGGTGAGTTTTGGCCCCAAAACCATTCCGAGCACTGCTGCGAACAACGGCTCGAACACCGGCATTGTGATCACAAATTTTTCCGATATTGCGCCGGTGATGACGTTCTCCGTGCGCAATCAGTTTGCCGTGCCGAATTTTCCGCAATTTGCCGGCGGCAGTGCGGCTGTGCTGCTTTCACCCATGCTGGCGGATCTCACCGGCGATGGCAAAGCAGACATTGTCACCGCCACGATTTCCGGTGAAATATTTGCCTGGCAGGCAGACGGCAGCAAAGTCATCGCCAACAGTGAGGTCGCGACCATCACCCAACCCAACGGTTTGACGGCGCAGATTCCACGCGCAACATTTGTTGATGGCGGGCCCTTGGCTTCCCCGCCCGCGCTTGCTGATGTCGTTGCCGACGGCCGCGCGGAAGTCATTGCCTTGTTGAAAGAAGGGAAACTTCAAATTTGGCAGGCCACGGATGACGATGGCAATGGCCGTGCTGATTTGACCTGGCAGTCTGAGATTGGCACAACGCAGTCAAACGTCGTTGTTCGTGTCGAGACCAAGAATATTTTTTGCGGCAATGAAGGCGGCGCGGTTTTCTCATTTACCGGCGCCGGTGATTTACGTTGGCAAACCGCGCTGCAACAGCCGGTGCGGGGCCTTTCTTTGCTGGCGAACGGCTTGTTGGTGGCCTTGGATAATGGTTTGGCTATCTTGAGCGAGGAGGGCGTTGCAGTTTTCAGTAACCCACCGTTGCCGCTCTCTCGCGGCCCGGCGCCCAACGGCGCATTTGCCATTGCTGATATCGATAATGATGGCCAGATCGAAGGTTTGGTTGCGGAGCAAGACGGCCGATTGTTTTTTCCGATCAATCAAGGCGCCGAACAGCTTGTGCTTGATTTTGGTGCTGCGATTGGCGGGCTGGCAATTGGTGACATCAATCGTGACGGCCGCAAGGAAGTTGTGCTGGCTGCGGCCAACCAACTGTTGGCGGTGAATTACAACGGCGTGCTCACGGAGAATTTTCCCGTGAAAGTCGGTTCAGCTTCCCAAAGTGGCAATGGTATCACTAATACCATGACGCCGATCCTCGCTGACGTTGACGGCGATGGCAGCCAGGACGTGCTTGTGCCTGGCGTCGATGGCAATGTTTACGCTTTTCATGGCAACGGCTCATTGATCGAAGGCTTCCCGTTGGCCATGCCGGGCCCGGGCCACGGTTCTCTGGCGGCTGGTGATCTCGACAATGACGGCAAGTTCGAACTTGTTGGCGTTTCGGGGACTGGCTTTGTGCATGTGTGGCGCTTGCCCGAAAGTAGCTTACAAGCGAACTGGCCGATGTATCATCGTGATGCCGCACAAACCAGTTTCAACCCGGCGCGCGAAACCCCGGTGATTGCAGACGGCAAGCTGATGCCGGAGCAGTCGGTTTACAACTATCCCAACCCGGCGCGCGAGGGCTCCACGCGCATTCGCTATCGCCTGAATAGTGCAGCGAAAGTGAAAATTTCGATTTTCGATACTGCCGGTGATTTGGTGACGGAATTCGAAGGCCCGGGACTAGCGCAGGCCGACAACGAGGTGGAATGGCAGCTCAACGGCGTGCAAAGCGGTGTGTATCTGGCGAAGATCGAAGCCCAGGGCGACTCCGAAAAGGTGATGAAGATTATCAAGATTGCGGTGGTGAAATAATGTTGGAGCTGCAGATCACAGATATGGAAACGAGTCGTTTTGGAAATATTGCGGATTCAGATCTTATCATGAGGCGACTGCCGTGAATCGTTTGCAATACTATTGCGCCATTGCTGCGGTAGCCGTTCTGGCTGTGTTCGCAACCTTTGCTCACGCCCAGGACGAGCCGCGCTGGACGCATCCCGAGCTGAAGTGGAACACCATCGAAACCGAACACTTCTTCGTGCATTTTCACGAGGGCGCCGAGCAAACCGGCAAGCTCACCGCCAAAATTGCTGAAGACATTTACAAACCCATCACCTCGCTTTACGGCTATGAACCGAAGGGCAAGGTTCATTTCATCA
The DNA here is from genome assembly GCA_030263535.1 of Cytophagia bacterium CHB2. Taxonomy (NCBI): domain Bacteria; kingdom Pseudomonadati; phylum Bacteroidota; class Cytophagia; species Cytophagia bacterium CHB2. Next base: position 8,534 of record SZPB01000117.1, on the reverse strand, counting down.
TCATCGACTACGACGATTTTTCCAACGGCTCGGCCTATTATCTTGACAACAAAGTGGAAATTTGGGCGAGCGCGATGGATTTTGAGTTGCGCGGCACGCACAGTTGGCTGCGCAATGTCATCACGCACGAATACACGCACATGATTTCGCTGGGCGCGGCGCGCAAAATCACGCGGCACATCCCGGCGGCTTATGTGCAGTGGCTCGGTTACGAAGACGAGAAACGCCCGGATGTGCTGTACGGCTATCCCAATCGCATTCTCTCGTACCCGCTGCCGTTCACCGTGATGCCGCCCTGGTTCGCGGAGGGCGTGGCACAGCATCAGCGCCCCGAATTGGAATATGATTTGTGGGATTCGCATCGCGACATGCTGCTGCGCACGGCGGTGGTGGAGAACAAGATGCTGACCTATTCCGAGATGAACGCCTTCGGCAAAAACAGCATCGGCAGCGAGCGGGTTTACAATCAGGGCTATTCGTTGTCGAGTTACATTGCGCGAAATTACGGCGAGGCTTCCTTGCAGCAGATTGCCGCTAACATGCGCAGCCCGTTGCGTTTTTCGTTCGATAGCGCCATCAAAAAAGCCACCGGCAAAAGCGGCGGGCAAATTTATGACGAGTGGAAAAATCATTTGCAGGAAGCGTACGCGCAGCAATTGCGCGAGATTCAAGCGCATGCGGTTACCGGTGAATTGGTGCAGGCCAAAGGCTCCGGCAATTTTTATCCGCGCTGGTCGCCGGACGGCGGCAAGTTGGCTTATCTCAGCAATGCCGGCGCGGATTATTTGGGCCAAACCTCGTTGGTGTTGCGTGAAGGCGTGGGTGGCAAGGATAAATTGATCAAAGCCGGCGTGCATTACGCCTTCTCCTGGTCGCCCGACGGCGCCCAGCTTGCCTACTCGCGCAAATCTGAAAAAAATCCGCATCACTCTGTCGTGTATGATTTGTATCTCTACGACATCAAAAATAAGAAAGAAAAGCGCCTGACGCATGCGGCGCGCGCGCACAGCCCGAGTTGGTCGCCTGACGGCAAAACGCTTGCCTGTGTGTTGAATGGCGATGGTGCGCAAAACATTGCGCTATACGATATTGCCGCCAATCAACTCAAAATCATCACCTCACACAAGACGCAGGAACAAGCCTACACGCCGCAATGGTCGCCGGATGGCCGGCAGATCTTGTACTCCTATTCGCATGCGCGCGGCCGCAGTTTGCGGCTTTACGATGTGGCAAGCGGTGAAATCACTCCGGTCAACTTGCAGCATTCCACCAATGGCGAATCATCGGGCGGCAAGCCCACTGACGCGCGCGACGCGGTGTTCAGTCCCGACGGCCAAAAGATCTATTTTAGTTGGGATGTGACCGGTATTTTTAATATCTACAGCTATGATCTTGCCACCCAACAGACTGCGCCGTTAACTAATGTCGTGGGTGGCGCGTTTATGCCTTCGGTGAATCGCGACGGCGAATTGGCTTTCAGCACGTTTGTGGCTGAGGGCTATAAAATCGCGCATCTCAAAACACCACAGCCGGTGTCGCCCGAAGTCACACAGTATCTGCCTTCACCCGACAGTAACATTCAGCTTGCCGCGGTCAATGGCGATCTTGCGCATCTCAATCTCAATGGTATCAAGCATGGCGCTTATGACGACAAGCAAATCCCCAACTTTGAAGTCAAGCCGTACAATGATCACTACTCGGCCATTTCGATTCTGCCGCGCGTGATGATGGATTACGGCACCGTGAAGCTTGGCAGTTATTTCTATTCGAGCGAAATGCTCAATAAATTCAGCTTCATCGGCGGCGCGGCCATCAATCGCGATAAGGATTATGATTTGTTTTTGCTGGTCGATTACGACAAGCTGGGGCCGTCATTGTTTCTGGAAGCCTACAATCAAGTGCGTCACGCCGGGGCAGACGGTTACGATTTTCTTTACAATCTCACCGAAGTCGATCTTGGCACGCGGCGCTTTTGGAACAGCCAGCACCTTTCGCAGCTCAGTTTCATATACAGCCGCTACAATGCCAAGATTTCGTTTGTCGATCGCGGCCTGAAGCAGAGCTTCCCATACACCTATTATCAAGGCAAAGCCCTGGCTTTTCGCCATTCTTTTCACCAGCGCGCGCGCGCGGTGGACGGCGACATTAATCCGCGCATGGGCCGCGAGATTGAGCTGCGTTATACCCGCGAGTTCAACGACTTCATCAATTCCGATCCCGAGAAGGCGTTCACCTTGACGGATTATGGCACGTTCGTTGAAAACTACGAGCCGCACAACGTGCATCGCGTCGAGCTGGATTGGACCGAACGCCTGCCATTGCCCGGGCGCACCGGTTTGACGCTGTATGGCCGCGGCGGCTGGCTCGATCGCGAGGTTGACAGTTTTTTCTATTTCTTTGCGGGCGGGCTTGACGGGGTGCGCGGTTATCCGTTTTACAGCATGGAAGGCCGATATTTGTTGCACGGCCGCCTGACCTATCGCTTTCCGTTGTTTCGCCATCTCGATTTGTCGCTGCTGCATCTCTATCTCGACAAAGTCTATTTCGCCGTATCGTACGACTACGGCGGCGCCTTCACCAAAACCAAAGGCTTCAGCGATAAACTTCACGACAGCGTCAATCTGCAATTGCGCTCGGAATTGTTTTCGTTTTATGGTTTCCCCACGCGGGTTTCAGTTGATGCCGCTTACGGCTTTGACGAGTTCGTGGTGCGGCGTGAGGGCTTCGATCCACTGACCTACGGCAAGGAATGGCGCTATTATCTGACGGTAGCTTTTGACTTCCTGGATAATTAATCACAAGGCTGTTTGAGATGATGAAATTCAAAATTGCTTCTTTGGCTTTGCCTGCCGTTCTAGCCGTTGCGCTTCATTGCAAGGCGCAAGACACGTCCTTGTTAGATTCGGCGCAAACGATCGACACCTCGGCGGCAACGCTTGAGTATCCGCTTGCGGCGTGGTGTCAGGCTTCGCAGCAGGACTTGGTCTGGAGCAGCAGAACGCCGAACCTCGCTCTCTCCAGCATGTTTCAAGATGAAAATCAGCCGGCTGCCAGACGCTCGGTGGCGCGTGCGGCGATTTTTTCTGCGGTGATTCCCGGCGCCGGTCAAATCTACAATCGTTCTTATCTCAAAGGCCTTTTGTTTTTGGGGGCCGAAGTGGGCGCTTGGGTGGCCTACTCGAAGTACACGGATAAGGGCAACAAGAAAACCGAGGAGTTCGAGCGCTTTGCCGATGCGCATTGGGATGAGCAAGCGTACTGGAATTCTGTAGTCGAGCTTGCCAACAGCGAAGGGTATCAAGTTGACACCGGCAATCTCGCCAGATTGCGCGAATACGAACGGTCGAGGTTCAGCCATTATTTGCCGGAATCGAAAAATCAAACTTATTACGAAAACATCGGCAAGTATGATCAATTCAATGCCGGTTGGGATGACGGCAGCGGCGAAATCTTACGGCGCGACTCGCAAAATCGATTGGATTACACCACCATGCGGCGTTTGGCCAACGATCAATTTCGCAATGCCACGCTTTCCTCGAGTTTGGCGATGGTCAACCATTTGGTGAGCATGATCGAAGCAGCTTATTCGGCGCACAAGTTCAATCAGGCGCAAACCAAAGGCGCCTCGTTTGGCATGAAATTGAAGAAATATCATGAAGAGTTGATGCCGGTGCTGGCAGTGCGCGTCGATTGGTGAGCCGCCGCCCACTCATTGAGTTGACAAAAATAAGCATTTGGTTTGCAGGATAGTTCACGCTTGTTAAGCGCAAAAATGTGAGTCGATTGCCTCCTAACTCATTGACTGTTTTAACATCGCGATTTCCGCAAGCCACAATCATCAATCCGAAATGGGCATACAGTTTTACGCAACCAACATTTGAATAAACCCACATGCGAACGATTCGACTTTTAAGCGTTTTTGCAATTGTGTTGATGGGCATCTCTCATGCCCAAACCGCTGCCCAGAGTGATAAACCTCTTCCCGCGGCTTTGGATACAGAGCAATTTCACGGCACCAGCGATACGGCAGCGGCTAGCGACAAGAAAATGTCCATCGGTGGCGCGTTTTTGCGTTCGGCCACCATTCCAGGATGGGGTCAAAAAGCGGTGGGCGCTCGCACCGCCGCGCGCAATTTTTTTGTGGCGGATGTGGCGCTTTGGCTTGGTGTAATTTCGTTCAATGTTTACGGCAACTGGCAGAAAGACGACTATCGTTTACTCGCCGCCGAACACGCGCCAGTAAATGTGCCGGGAAAGACCGACAAGTTTTTTGTCGACGTCAGCAACTACAGCAGCGTCGAGGATTATAATCAATCACGCTTGCAGCGCCGCGACGTGGCCGCGCTTTACGATCCCGCCACCCACTTCTGGCGCTGGGATTCCGATGCCAATCGTGAGCGCTTTGATGAAATTCGCTTGCGTAGCGAGCGCGCCTTCAACCGTGGCGAGTTGGTGATTGCCGCAATCATTGCCAATCACATCGTTAGTGGTATTCATGCGGCCTGGCTGGCCAATCGCCACAATTCCCGGTTGCAAGAGGGGGCGCAGGGCGCGTCATACGTTCCACAATTGGGGGTGAAAGGAAAGAGAGATGAGATTCGCTTGACGGCGCAGTGGGAGTTTTAGGGAAGGATCACGAAAATTCAAGAAATAATTCCAATCTCCTTTGCCATCGCATACGTGTCAAACTCAGGTCCCTGCCACAACCATTCGAGCTTGATCCAAAATCCCGGCGCCACCGCGGAATGAATTTTTCCCTCCTGCGGCGCAATCGCATGATAGCGCCGGTCCTCACCAAGTGAATAAACCGCGATGCGCTGCTGCTGGCGGTCGATAATCCAATATTCCCTCACGCCGGCGGTTTCGTATTCGATGTACTTCTCATGCCAATCGCGAATTGCGCTTTCCGGCGAGACAAATTCCACGATCAAATCCGGCGCGCCGTCGATATAGGTTTCATGAATGAGATGGGCCTGAGACTTTTCAACAAAGATGATGTCCGGATTGCGCCGCAGTCCCGCCCGCAAACGTATCTGGGTGTTGCCAGTTGAGATCACAAATCCCAGCTTGTTTTTCTTGACGAACAGTTCCAAAAGGCTTCCGAAACGTGTTTCCTCAAACCCGTGGATCGTTGATTCCGGCGACATGACAATAACCTCCCCATCAATATAATCAGCCTTGGTGTCCTCATCGCACCACGCGTCAAACTCCTCTTCGGTGGCAAAGAACAGTGAGCGCGAAGTTTTGGATTCGGCTTCTTTCAAGGCAATGGCGCTCATGGCAATTTACCCTACTACTTATTCGGTATTCTGAAATTGATTGCAGTCACTCTTATGAGCGGACGGCAATCCTGAATTTGATCGCCAGCATGTTCGGATCACGGCAAAACTTTACAAAACCCCCATTTTAAAAGCAAGTCTGGATTTTCGAGGCGATGGTGCTCTTGTCCATCTCTTCTCGCCGCTTGCCAGGCTTGCAAATCACCTGAATTTCCGCTATATTCCCGCCGTTTACTTTCAGTTCCGGTCCTCACCTGCGCAAGGCGCGATCCACGAACGGGCCTTTCCAGTTTTGGTGATTACAGAAGGAATCACAATATGGCGAGAACACGTGTCCTTATTATGGGAGCTGCCGGGCGCGACTTCCACAATTTCAATTTGGTTTATCGTGATCGCGACGAAAATGAAGTCGTCGCATTCACTGCAACGCAAATTCCCAACATCGAGGGGCGGCGCTATCCGGCACAATTGGCGGGCAAGCTTTATCCCAAAGGCATTCCGATTTATCCCGAGAGCGAATTGGTTGAATTGATTCGCAAGGAGAAGATCGCAGAAGTCGTTTTTTCATACAGCGATGTTTCGCACGAATATGTGATGCACAAGGCCAGCCAAGTCAACGCGGCCGGCGCAACGTTCAAGCTGCTGGGCGCGCACGAGACCATGGTGCCGGCCAAGAAGCCGGTGATCGCAATCTGCGCGGTGCGCACCGGATGCGGCAAAAGTCAAACAACGCGCCGCGTGGCTCAAATTCTAAAAGCCTCAGGCAAGAAACTGGTGGCGGTGCGCCATCCCATGCCTTACGGCGATCTCACCTCGCAGGCGGTGCAGCGCTTCGGCAGTTATGCTGATCTCACTGAACACAAATGCACCATTGAAGAACGTGAAGAGTATGAGCCGCACATAAACATGGGTACCGTGGTTTATGCCGGCGTCGATTATGCCGCGATTTTGGCGCGCGCCGAACAAGAGGCGGATATTGTCTTGTGGGACGGCGGCAACAACGATACGCCGTTTTTCAAACCCGATTTGCATATTGTGGTGGTTGATCCGCTGCGGCGCGGGCATGAAACGCGCTATTATCCCGGTGAAACCAATTTGCGCATGGCCGATGTCATCGTCATCAACAAAGAAGACTCGGCGCGGAAGGAAGATATTGAAAGCGTGCGGCGCGCGGCGGCAGAGCACAATCCGCGCGCGATGATCATCGATGCCGCTTCACCGATTTCGGTCGAAGACGCAAGTGTGATTCGTAACCGGCGCGTGTTGTGCATTGAAGACGGCCCGACGTTGACGCATGGCGAGATGACGGTCGGGGCTGGCGTGGTCGCAGCGAAAAACTTCGGTGCGAAAGCGATTGTCGATCCCCGGCCATTTTTGCGCGGCAGTTTGATCGACACGTTCAAACATTATCCCGGCATTGGTGCATTGTTGCCCGCGATGGGATACGGCGAGCAACAAATCCGCGATCTGGAAGCAACGATCAATGCCACGGATTGCGACAGCGTGATTATTGCCACACCCATTGATCTGCGGCGGTTGCTGCTCATCAACAAACCCTCGACGCGGGTGACCTACGAGCTTCAGGAGATCGGCCAACCCGATCTTGCCGAGGCTCTGAAACGTTTTGTTTAAGTCATGTTGCAAAAGTGTATTGTCGTCGCCCTTGGTGGCAACGCCATCACGCGCGAGTTTGAAGACGGCAACATCTATCAGCAGTTTGCCAATACACGCCGCAGTTTGAAAGGCCTGGTGCGGCTGATTGAGGAAGGATATGAAGCCGTCATCGTGCATGGCAACGGCCCGCAAGTCGGCAACGCGCTGAGGCGCGTGGAAGCGACGCGCCATTTGCTGCCGCCGTTGCCGCTTGGCGTGATTGTGGCGGATTTGCAGGGCGGCATGGGTTATATGATTCAACAATCATTGTTGAATATGCTGCATCGTCATGGCCTGGAGAAGGAAGTCGTCACGATTGTCACGCAGGTCGTGGTGCATCCCGATGATCCCTCGATCAAACAACCCTCGAAGTTTGTCGGGCCGGTTTACAGCGCCGAACAAGTCGCTGAGCTGCGTGAACGCTTGGGTTGGGCGATGAAAGAAGATGTTGGCCGCGGCTGGCGCCGTGTTGTGCCCTCGCCCGAGCCCCTGGCCATTGTCGAGCGCAACGTTATTCGCGAGTTGGTGCAAAGCGGTCACGTCGTGATTGCGGCCGGCGGCGGCGGCATTCCGGTTTATCTCGATCATCACGAACGCGAGGAACGCCTGGAAGGCATAAATGCCGTGATCGACAAGGATCTTGCGGCAGCGGTTCTGGGCAAAGACATTGGCGCGGACGAGCTTGCCATTTTGACGCCGGTGGAGAAGGTCGCGATCAATTTCAAGCAGCCCAACGAGAGATGGCTTGATCATCTCACTCTCGCCGAATTGAAAGCTTACTACGCGGAAGGCCATTTTCCGCCGGGCAGCATGGGGCCAAAGGTGCGCGGGGCGATTAATTTTTTGGAGAGCGGGGGCAGGCGCGTGCTGATCACTTCGATCGAGGCGTTTGAAGAAGCTTGGTTGGGTAAGACAGGAACCGTTGTGGTGTCTTAAAAAATGCTTGATTAAAGCTGGAATTCTGAGTAGAAAGTGAAAGCCATCAGATCAATGCAATTCTTAGTCGAGGCATAGTTATGGAAACCGCCATTCGCGCTATTTACAGAAACGGTGTTTTTGCTCCAACACCAAGACAAAAAGTGAAGCTGAAAGACGGCCAGGCGGTAGAACTTTTGATTAAGAAGCTGCCAGACGTTGAAGACGACCCGGCTTTTGATATCGCAAGCTTGGCGGTGGAAACGGGTATTCCTGATTTGGCCAGCGAACACGATCATTATCTCTACGGAACGCCGAAGCGAGGCAAGCGAAATGGCCAAAAAGCACGCATTCGTTGACACTGCTTGCTGGGTCGGCATACTTTCCAGGAGTGATCAACTGCATCGATCCGCGCAAAACGTCTATGAGAAATTGTTCGGAGAAGCATTCAGACAAGAGGTGGAGCTTGACCGATTGCATTTCGATGGCAGTCATGAAGGAAAAGGGTTTGATCGAAGCCTTGACTCACGACGAACATTTTAGACAAGCCGGTTTCAAAATTCTTCTATAAGCTGTTTCTATGTTAGATACTACTCGGAGCATAAAATACTTTAATTTTCAATAAAATATTCGTATATTGTGGGCATGAAGAACCGCGATGCCCGTCAACTCTCCTCCGAGGCTCAG
>SZPB01000116.1 GCA_030263535.1 Cytophagia bacterium CHB2 | reverse complement strand
TGGTACTATTATGAATTAAGGTAACATCTCGGCGAACCTTCTTGGGTCGAGAATCGACGTACAACGCATGCTCGCAACGCTTACCAACAAACTCCAGTGGAGTTATCGCAAGAACGGGCCGGATATTCTTGCGCTGGTGCAGCGCAATTATCCGGGCTTTATGTTTTCCACCAAGCCCGACCCGCTGCGCAATGAGATTCCAGTTTTTCATTTTCACACCGTTGAACCGGTCTCGTTCGAAGAAAAACTGCAATTTCTCGCAGCTAACCGCTATCGCACACTCGACGGCGAAGAGTTTCGAGCGTGCATTGCAGGCGAGAAACCGATTCCCGAGCGCAGCATCGTGCTCACGTTCGATGACGGCCGCGCCTCGTTGTGGACGGTCGCGTTTGCGTTGCTGCGCAAATATGGTTTCAAGGCCATCAGTTTTATCATCCCGGGTCTGACGCCAAAAAATGCGCCGGCAAGCAAAACTTACGACGATTACATTGCGCATCGCGCCTCCTCGGAAGATTTGCTTGCGCGAGAACAATCCAGCTTCCCGCTGTGCTCGTGGCATGAAATTCGCGTAATGCATGATAGTGGTGTGATCGATTTTCAATCACACACCATGCATCACCATCAGGCTTGCATAGAAAACAAGGTGGTGGACTTTTTTCACCCAAGATTTCAAACTTATTTTTTTGGAAACATCAACGTACCGGTTTATCGCAATCACGGAGTTTTGGATTTTGGCCGCAAGATCGCGCTCGGAACCCCGATTTATCGCGCTGAACCGCGCATGGCAGGCCGTTTACAGTTCTTTGATGACGAAGCATTACGCGAAGCCAGCGCGAATTTCGTCGCCCAGCATGGCAACGAGAAATTTTTTGCGCAGCGCGATTGGCGCAAGGAATTGTTTGCCTTTTATCGCCATGCCCGAAAACAGCACAGCATGACCCGCTTTGAAACGCCGGTGGAGCAAAAAGAAGCAATTTTGACGGATTTGAAACAATCCAAGCAATTGATTGAAGAACGGCTGCCGGGCAAAACCGTGACGCAGCTTTGCTATCCGTGGTTCATGGGCAGCAAGCTGGCGGTGAAACTCTCACAACAAGCCGGTTATCATGTCAATTACTGGGGCATTGTCGCGCAGCGCCCGAGCAACCGCCGCGGAGAGGATTTGTTCAACGTGCCGCGCCTGGAAGATCAATACGTTTTTCGCTTGCCGGGCGATGGCCGTAAAAGCTTGCGCGAGATTTTGATACAAAAATTTCACGCGCATGCGCCGGCATTTACACGAAATCTTGGTCAAAACTGAGCACAATCTTTGTTCTCCAAACTTGATTCACTAACTCAGCCCCGCCAAGAGGGCACGCATAGAATAGGTCAAAAATGATATTCGGCATTATCGGACAGAATTCTGCCACGAAAGACGCGTCGAGCGCCGCAGCGCTCGAAGACCGCAACACGCTTTTGCATTCGTTTCTGCACGATCGCGAGCGCGGCGAGATTCGTTTCCACGCGGCTGCGCATGAGGCTGCCGTCGCCATGACGGCCGCGGGTGTTCCAACGTTGGACGCCAGCCTCGCCGTTTATCAAGATGACAAAGGCAGTTTTGCCGCGATTCACGGCAATCTTTTTAACCGCGGCGAGTTGATCAAACAATACCTCTCGCAAGCCCGCCTGCAAGCGACGGCCAACAACGCCGCCATCCTCTTGCAGCTTTATTATAAACTCGGTGAAAAATTCTGCCGGCAGATCAACGGTAATTTCGTGATTGCGCTGTATGATGCGCCGGCGCAGCGGTTCTATCTGATACGCGATCATCTCGGCGTGGAGCCGGTCTATTACAGCCGCCGGGAAGGCATGCTCTATTTCTCGAGCGAGTTGCAGCGGCTCACACGCATTCCGGCGATCGGACGCGAACTCAACTTCGGCGTGGTGCAGCGCTATCTGTTGTTCAATTATAATCCCGGCTACGAAACGATTTTTGCCGGAGTCAGTACGCTGCGTCCGGGATTTTTTATCAAGATCGAGCGCGGCAAAATGAGCATCGAACAGTATTGGCGGCCCTCCTTTGCTGAACCATTCAACAAGGATGATGCGACGTACAAAACTGAGCTGCTCGAATTAATGCGCGATGCCGTGCGCCTCCGCCTCAACAGCGGCTATCGCGCGGGCGCGTTTCTCAGCGGCGGTATGGATTCCAGCTCGGTGGTCCATTTCATGCGCAGCGCGTTGCAACAGCCGATTCATACGTTTTCCTTCCGCTGTCACGGCAAAACGTTCGATGAATCGCATTATGCGCGCGTGATGTCCGAACGCTATGACACGCAACACCATCAAGTCGAATACACCGCCGACGATGCAGCGCAGCAGCTTGCGCGCGTGGCGCAATCGGCGCAAGAGCCGTTTTCGGATATTGGCATTGAAATCGCTTCGTTGCTGCTCGGCTCGAAAGTCAAAGAATTTGCCGACTACGTCTTGACCGGCGACGGCGGCGATGAGTTGTTCGGCGGCCATCCGGTTTATCTTGCAGATCGTGCCGCCAAAACCTTCGACAAGATTCCAGGATTCATTCGCCAGCCGCTCACCAAGACTTTGCAATGGCTGCCGGATACCGACTCCAAAAAAAGTCTGGTGGTAAAGGCAAAACGTTTTTCCTACAGCACAGCGTTTCCGGCTTCGCTGCACAGCAATCGCTGGCGCATTTATTATACCACTGAAGAATTGCGCCGGCTGTTCATGCCGGAAGCATTGGCGCACGTGAATGGCTTCAATCCGTTTGCAGAATTGCTGGAGATTTATGCGGAAGCCGACGGTCGCGACGAGTTAAGCTCGACCCTATACGGCGATTATTATTCCGTCGTCGGCTTCTACCTCCGTCGCATGGAATTGATTCGCCAGTTTGGCGTTGAAGGCCGCGTGCCGCTGCTGGATTATCGCTTGGTCGAGTATACCGCGCGTATTCCCAGCGCGTTGAAAATCGGCAAGGGCGGCGAAACCAAAGTGTTGTTGCACAAAATCATGGCCGGCGAGCTGCCCGATGAAATCGTTTATCGCAAAGACAAGCTCGGTCACAGCGTGCCCATGAAAAATTGGATGCGCGAAGATGCGCCCGTGCAAAACCTGTTCGAAGAATACCTTTCCCCGGAGGTGATTAAACAGCGCGGCTTGTTCAATCAGCAATACGTCCGGCAATTGATCTCCGAACACAAAAGCAAAGCCCATAATCATTCACACCGGTTATGGGGATTGATGATGTTCGAGTTGTGGTGCCGCTCGCATGTGGATCACGCATAGCGTTCGAACGAATTTTCCGGGCAGGAATAACCTGACTCATGAAACTCTGGATGAAAGTAGCCTTCAGCCTTGCCCTCATGGCGCTGTTGCTTTGGAAGGTTGATCTGCAACAAATTCTTGCAGCATTTGCTGCAACCAACCTCAATCTCTGGTTGGCGGCCTTTGTGCTCTTTCTCATGCAGCAAGTACTCGTGACTTATTGCTGGCAAATTTTATTGGCGGCGCATCACAGTGCGCCGCCGTTTATCAAGACGCTTGAAGTGCATTGTGTCGGCAGCTTTTTCGGCACGTTTCTGCCTACAAGTGTGGCGATGGATGTGATTCGCGCCTATCGCCTGGGGCGTTATCTCAAGCATCGCGTCGATGCCGCGGGTTCGCTCTTTGTCACACGTGTGATCGGCTTTCTTGTTATTTTTATGTTGGCGCTTATCGTTGCCATCCCGGTCAGTCGCGCGCTGCAGGAGGCCAGACTCTTCTGGCTTGTGCTCGCCGGCCTGGTTGCGTTCATCACTGCGGTGAGTGTGTTGTTGCAAAAAAACGCCGCCGGATTGCTGCAAACGGCGCTGCAGCGCTTGGGCTTAAACTCGCTTGCCGATAAAATTGCCGGTTTTCGCGCGAGCATCCTGGTGTACGGTCAATCGCGCCGGGCCCTGCTGTTGTTGCTGGCATTGACGTGGCTCTATCAAATTCTCGGCATTTTTATTATTTATCTTGTCGGGCGTTCACTTGGCATTGAACTGGCAATCTGGCATTACTTCATTTATATTCCATTGATTACGACGATTGCCTTGCTGCCCGTCTCGTTGGCGGGTCTTGGCATTCGCGAAGGCGCATTTGTCTTTTTCTTTGCGCAAGCCGGTGTGGCGCAAGCGCAGGCTTTGTCGCTCTCGTTGATGATCTTTGCGCAATCCGTGGCGCTTGCATTGCTCGGCGGTTTGTGGTACTTGTTGGCGAAAGAACAACTTGAGAAAAGCCGTCCCGCAGAATCCGGACAAACAACTCAAGTTATTCCCAAGGAATCGTTTTGAACCGTGCGCGACCGGCGATATTCTTGATGTCAAATGATGGCGCACGAGAATCGCGCAGCCAGTTACAATCTCAGGGATAGGAGACGGAAGGTGATGGAAATGAATTCGAAGTTAGCCGTGCTCGGCGCCGGCAAGATGGGCGGCACGCTTATCAAAGCGTTGCGTGAGGCCGGCCTGTTTCAGGCCGAGCAAATTATTGCAACCGCCAGACATGCCGAGCGCGTCGAGGAAATCGCCCAACGCCTGGGTGTGACGGCAATGTCAAACAATATCGCCGCTGTGCAACAAGCCGGGATTGTTCTGCTCGGCATAAAACCGCAGGCCATGCGCGAGGTGCTTGCCGAGATCAAGCCGCATATCCGGCCGCATCATCTGGTGATTTCGATCGTCGCGTCTGCCACCACGGCGTTCATTGAAAAATATCTTGAGGCGAATATACCGGTTGTGCGCGCCATGCCCAACACGCCCAGCCTCATCGGCGCAGGCATGACGGTTCTGTGCGCGGGCAAACACGCCACGCCAGAACATCTCACGCAAGCGCGCCGGCTTTTTGACGCGGTTGGCCGCACCCTGATTTTGGATGAAAAGCATATGGATGCGGTGACGGCGCTGAGCGCAAGCGGCCCGGCGTTTATTTACGTGGTGCTGGAATCGCTGGCAGAAGGCGGCGTGAAAGTCGGCTTGCCGCGCAATGTCGCCACCGAGCTGGCCGCGCAAATGTGTCACGGCGCCGCCAGGATGGTGCTTGACACCGAAGCGCATCCGGCATTGCTCAAAGACGCCGTCACCACGCCGGCCGGCTGCACGATCGACGGTTTGTTGAAATTGGAAGAAGGCGGCTTGCGCGTCACGTTGATCAAAGCCGTGGTGGAATCGACGCATCGGGCAGCCGAGCTGATTTCAACCTGATTTTGTCTAGCTTGCCGTCTGCTATTTGAGAAGAATCTTTTTGAACATTCAATTTTTATCGCACTTGAAAAAGATTCACTTGAAATGGCCTGATCCAATAAATTGCATGAAACATTAAAATGTCATTACGCGTCGTCACAACCACCTCCGAGTTCGAAAGCCTGCAATCCGCTTGGGATGCGCTTTATCGCAGCAATCCCAATCACACGCCGTTTCAATCCTGGGAATGGAATTTTGCGTGGTGGAAAAATTTTGGCGACGAGGATTCCTTGCGCCTTTTGCTGGTTCACGAAGACGATAAGCTTGTCGGTATCGCGCCATTTTATCTCCGCAAGAAGTTTTATGGCTTTCCGTTGCGGCATCTCGGCTTCATCGGGCAAAAACGCGGTGATTATCTCGACTTCATCATCTCCGCCGGGCGCGAGGCGTTTTTTTTTCGCGAAGTTCGGGAGTATTTGAAAAGCGGTAATGAGAACTGGCGGTTGGTTGAGCTTAAGGATGTCCCGGAAAACTCAACGAATCTTCCGCATCTTTTCCAGCAAATGCGCGACGCGTTTCCGCTTTTTGGCGTGGAACATCAACGTATCTGCGTGAGCATTCCACTGACTACGGATTGGGAAAGTTTTTTACAGACGTTGAGCAAGCGCACGCGCAAAGATGTCGGCTATGATCGCCGGTTTTTGGATAAAACCTTCAAAACAGAGTTTAAGATTTTTACAAACTCTTCGGCCGTGTTTGATGGCTTTCGCGATCTCGTGACAATCTATCAAGCGCGCTGGCAGCAAGAAAAAGGCGCGGGGCGATTTGCGGAAGAAAGCGTCTTTAAATTTGAGGAAGAAGTCTGCCGGCGCCTCTCGCATCGCGGTGATTATCGTCTTTACCTGCTCTATGCCGACGGCCAGCCTGCCGCCGGACTCGCGGGCTATGTGAGCAACGGTAAATATTACGGCGACACCTATGCGCATGCGCCGCAATTTCACAAGTTCAGCGCCGGCAACGTGCTGCTGGGCATGGCCATTGAAGATTGTATTCAAAACCGCTGGAGCGAGCTTGATCTGTCGCGTGGCGACGAACCCTACAAGTTCAAATGGAACGGCCAGGCCAAGCGCAATTGCCATATCAAGATTTTTCATGATCGTTTTGCTGCCGCACGCGCGGCTTTTTTTGAAGGCGTTTATGAAAAGGCCTCGGAGAGCAAAAGATTGAATGATTGGCGGGCGCGCTACCGGCGCCTGCGTTATGGCGATCACGACGAAGCAACCAACGACCAACGATCAGCAACGAAGAATTAGGAATCCGAACATGCCTCTGCCGTTTGCCCATTCGCTCATGGGATACACCATCGCTGAAGGCGCATCGTTGCGCTTGACAAGAAGTTTTTGGCTGGATGTTTTGATATTGATGGTTCTGGCCAATTTGCCGGACATCGATTTTCTGCCCGGCTATCTCGTCGGCGAACCGAATCGTTACCATCATTATCAGACGCACAGCTTGGGCTTTGCGGCGATTGTCGGCGCGTTGGGCGGCCTTTTCTACTGGCGCAAACGCGGGAGATTTTTGCCCTATTTTTTGCTGTTCTTCACAGCGGTGAGTTCGCATCTTCTCCTCGATCTGTTCACCGTCGACAGCGCGCCGCCTTACGGCATGACGTTGCTCTGGCCGTTGAGCATGCAATTCTACGATATTTCGTGGGATATTTTCGGCGCCGTGCACAAATCCGATTCGTCACGAGATTTTTTTGCATCGCTTTTTCATCCCGCCAACCTGCGCGTGGCCTTGTTCGAGTTGGCGATCATGTTGCCCATCGCAGCGTTTGTGCGCACACTAAAATTTTATGGCGCATTCACACGGCGCCCGGCAACCAGGAATTCCATGCCGGCATTACCGAGCATGCTTGCAACAGCGCGTTCATTGGCTCCTGAAATTGATCAATTACGCCGCGAGGCAGAAACCTCTGATCTGGAAACACACCAACGGGCTGAGATAAAAACGCAGCCATTGGATCTCAATAGCATCGATCTCGAGCAACCGGAATTTCGCAATGGCAAAAACCACTGAAAAAATCTATTGCAGCATTGTCATTCCGGTAATGAATGAGGAAGAGAACGTGCCGCTGCTGCACCGCGCGATCAGCGCGGCGATGCAGGCATGGGGCAAAAGCTATGAGATCGTTATTGTCGACGACGGCAGCACCGACCGGACATTCGAATTGCTGCAACAAATCGCCCGGAATGATGTGCATGTACGCGTGGTAAAATTCCGCGGCAATTATGGCCAGTCCGCCGCAATGGCGGCCGGGTTCGATCATGCGCGCGGCGAGGTTGTGGTTACGATGGACGGCGATTTGCAAAACGACCCCAAGGACATTCCCAACGTCGTGGCCAAGCTGGAAGAAGGATTTGACATCGTCAGCGGTTGGCGCAAGAATCGCAAAGACAAGCTGGTGATTCGCAAGATTCCGAGCAAAATCGCTAATCGTTTGATTCGCAAGACCACACGCGTGGATTTGCACGACACCGGCTGTTCGCTCAAAGCCTATCGCTCTGAAGTGGTGCAGAAAATCCGCTTGTACGGAGAATTGCACCGGTTCATTCCCGCGCTCGCGCGCATCGAAGGCGCGCGCATCAGCGAGATGGTGGTGAATCATCATGAGCGCAAATTCGGGCAATCGAAATATAATATCACGCGCACCTTTCGCGTGATCATGGATTTGATGACGTTGAATTTGTTGCTCAAATATCTCACCCGGCCGCTGCACTTTTTTGGCGCGTTGACGGTGTTTTTCAACGGGCTGGGTCTCGCCGCCTTGCTGGCGTTGCTCCTGGAATGGCGTCAAAATCAATTTGTCGGCAGCGACGAGCTGAACGTCTTGATGTCCGTCGCTTTCCTGCTGTTTGCCGCGGGCATTAATTTTCTATTTTATGGCTTGATCGCCAACAGCGTGGTTGGTACAGGTCAAAAACGTGACGAGCGTCTCTATGAATTCAAGTACTATCATGGCACGACAAACTGAAAAAACACTCACCCCGGCGCTGGCAACAACGCCGTCATCGGCGAATGGCCGCGATGAAAAGTTCGTGCATGTCTCCATCATTGTGCCGATCATGAACATGGGCGGTGAGGTTGCGGGTATCTATCAGGATTTGTGCCAGGGGCTGCAAGCGTACGGCAAGGCCTTCGAGATTATCTTTGTCGATGACGCAAGCACGGATAACACCTGGCTGGAGCTGGAAAAGCTTGCGCGCAAAGATGCTCAGGTCAAATTGATTCGCATGCGCTCGAGCTTCGGCGAAACCTCGGCGCTCGACGCCGGCCTCAAACACGCCCTGGGAGAACGCATCGTGTTCGCCGCTGCCCGTGTGCGCGTGAATTTAAAATCTCTGCCCAAACTGTTGCTGAAAATGGATGCCGGAAATGATCTCGTCGTGGGCTGGCGCACCCCGCGCAAAGATTCCGGCTTGAATCGCATGGTTTCGCGCAGCTTTAATTGGATCGTGCAACGGTTTGGCAAATTGCAGGTCCACGACATCAATTCCAGCGTGATTGCAACCTCACGCGAGGTGTTGGACAACATCATTTTCTACGGCGATCTCAATATCTTTATCCCGGTTTTGGCGGCGCGCAAAGGCTATCGCGTGACCGAGGAACAAATCGAGCAACTTGCCGGCACGTTTCGCCAATCGCGCTACGTCAGCGAATATATCCAGCGCCTGCTCGACATCGTTGCCGTGATTTTTGTAACGAAGTATTCCAAAAAGCCGTTGCACTTTCTCGGCTTTTTTGGATTTATTTTCACGCTGGCCGGCGCGGGCATGAGCGCGTATTTATTCTTTTATCGACTCTTTGGTTTTGGCGCGATTGCCGGCAGACCGCTGCTGTTGTTGAGCGTGCTTCTGCTGGTGATCGGTTTGCAGATGATTTCCATCGGCCTGATCGGTGAAATGATCACCTATACGCACGCCCGCGAACAAAAGGAGTATAACATCGAGACTGTGGTAGGAGCATGAAACTCATCATCCAAATTCCCTGCTTGAATGAAGAGCAGACCTTGCCGTTGACCCTGCGCGATTTGCCCACGCACATCGACGGCATCGACGAGATTGAAACCCTTATCATTGACGACGGCAGCACGGATCGCACCTCGCTTGTCGCGCGTGAAAACGGCGTCGACCATCTCGTGCGCTTCACCAGCCGCAAAGGCCTGGCGGAAGCCTTCATGGCCGGCCTGGACGCATGCGTCAAACTCGGCGCCGACATCATTGTCAACACCGACGCCGACAATCAATACAGCGGCAAAGACATTGAAAAACTCGTGCGGCCTATCCTCGAGCACAAAGCGGACATGGTCATCGGCGATCGCCAGGTGGAGAATATCTCACATTTCTCGCCGCTCAAGATCAAACTCCAGAAACTCGGCAGTTGGGTCGTGCGCCACGTTTCCGAAACCACGGTGCCTGACGCCACCAGTGGATTTCGCGCCTACAGTCGCGAAGCCGCGCTGCGCATGAATGTCATCTCGCGCTTCACGTATACGCTCGAAACCATCATTCAAGCGGGCAAAAAACACATTGCCCTCACCCATGTCGAGATCAGCACCAACGGCAAGCTGCGTGAATCGCGCCTGTTCACCAGCATCCCGGATTATTTGAAGCGCAGCATCGGCACCATCCTGCGCATTTATGTCATGTACGAGCCGCTCAAAGCGTTTTCCTGGGTCGGTGGAATTGTTTTCGGCCTCGGTATGCTCGGCGCCGGCCGATTCTTGTATTACTATTTCACTGCCGGCGGCGGCGGCCACGTGCAATCGTTGATTCTCTCCGCCGTTTTGATGATTGTCGGATTCCAAATTGCGATGATCGGCCTGGTCGCTGATCTCATTGCCGGGAACCGCCGGCTGCAGGAGGACACGCTATACCGCATCAAAAAGTTGGAATTGCAGGCAATTCAGCAGGAAAAGCCCGAGGCGACCAACGGCTTTGCCGGCGCAAAGGTCAAAATAGACTCCGCTCCGGCAAAAGCGGGCTCCTACGCAAAAAAACGTTTACCTCATCATGATCGTTGATGACGCAGTTGCCCCGTGCCGTCAACTTGAACGTGCGAGCTTTGCTGCAGGCGTTAAGCAATGAGCCGATAGTTTGTTGGATGTTTGATGCGGCAGGCCTAACGTCTGAACGATTTTTTGGTTTCTACATACCACCAGGAGTATAAATGCTTAATGTTGCAGTGGTCGGCATCGGCAAGATGGGACTCTTGCATGCCGGCATCATGAACGGATTGGAAGGCGTGCGATTGAGCGCCATCGCCGACACTTCGAAATTTTTACTCGGCTTCGCTCAAAGCTTGAAAGATGACTTGAACATTTACGATGATTATCGTGAAATGCTCGACAAGGCCAAACCCGATGCGGCCGTGTTGGCGACGCCCGTGTTTTTGCATGTCCCCATGGCCGCAGAATGCGTCAAACGCGGCATTCCGTTTTTTCTGGAAAAACCTCTGAGTATCGTAAGCCGCGACGCCGACGGGCTCGTCGCCGACATTGAGAAAAAGAAGCTTTGCACGATGGTCGGCTACATGATGCGCTATGTCGAGACGTTCGCGAAAGCCAGGGAACTGCTGCAATCCGGCGCGCTTGGCGAAATCATTACGTTTAACGCGACGATTTATGTTTCGCAACTTTTTAAGACGGGCAAAGGCTGGCGCTACGACAAAAAAGAATCCGGCGGCGGTGTGGTGATCGGACAGGCCACCCATTTGATCGATTTGTTGCATTGGTATTTTGGGCAGGTGAATTACATCTCTGCGCACACGCGCAATTGGTATTCACAAGAAGTCGAGGATTTTGCCCACGTACACTTCGAATTCGCCAACGGCGTGACCGGCTGGTTCGATTCCTCCTGGAGTGTGCGGCACCATCGCCTGCTCGAAGTCAGCATCAACGTGCATGCCGCCAATGGCAACTTGAGCGTCTGCGACGACTATGTGAAGCTCTTCTTGGATAAACCGGCCGCCGGCTTTTCCGCAGGCTGGACAAATTTTATGAAGCCGGATTTGTTCGAAGGCGTTGCCATCGATCTCGGCGGGCCGCAATACACCCGGCAAGACGCCGATTTTATCAACGCTGTTAAGCACGGAAAGCTGGTTGAAAGCGACGTGAAGAACGCCCATGAGGTTCAGAAAATCGTGGATGCGGTTTATTCCTCCGCCGCAAAGCACGGCGAGCCGATGAAAATTTGATGGCAGACGTTTTGGCAAAGCGAGAACAAAATTTAATCGAGATAGACATGATCGATAAAATCATTTTGGGCCATAATCAGTTTTTCGGCGTTAATCACCTCGAAGCGCAGGCCGGCAACGAGCGGGAAGCTTATTTCAGCGACGCCTCACGGATTATGGATATTGTCAACTTTTCGTTCGATCACGGCGTGAAAGCGATGATGATGTCCACACACGAGCGCGCCTTTGTTGTGGCCGAGGAGATTCAGAAAGATCGCCGTTTGCGCGGCGAACTCGGCATCTACCTGTTGGTTCCCTATGTTGCAAAATATATCAAACAAGCGAATGAGAAGGGCCTGGTCAACATTGTCAGAGATTCACTGAGCGGCACTTCGTTTCAGGACAAGATGGGCATGTTCTGGCGCGGCGGGATGGGCTTGCTCACCAAAGACTTCAAAAAAATCCTCACGGCAATGATCGACTTCGAAGTAGCGCCGTTCGCGAATCTCAATTTGCGCGCGATCTTCTTGCACGACGTCATGACGGATCTGGCGCTGGGCTGGGATGTACCGGAAGTCTTCCGGCTCTACGCCGACCACGTGCAAAGCAAGTACAAAGCCATTCCCGCCTTTTGCACGAAAAACCTGGGCAAGCTGATGAACCTGCTCAACCGCACCGGCGTGGAGAATCCGTTGATCATGGCCTCGATCAACAAGCTTGGTTATCAGGTTAATCCTTCGCGCGAGGCATTCGAGCAAACGCTGCGGGAGCATCGCCTGCAACTGCTCGCGATGAGCACGCTGGCGGCAGGCTACTTGAAACCGAAGGAAGCCTACGAGTATCTTTTTGCGTTGCCGAATGTCGCTTCGGTGGTCGTGGGCGTGTCAAAGAAAAATCACGCGCAAGAGACATTTGAGACGATTCGGCATTACACACAGCCGGCTAAAAAGCGCGAGATTTTTGATGCGCCTCTGCAAGAGATGCTGGCGTGAGAGATGAATAAGAAGCTCAGAGTTTGCTATTACGGCTCTTACGATTGGAACGAGCCGCACAACTCGACGCATATTCTCGGCATGCGCCAAGCGGGAATCGAAGTGGTGGAGTGCAACCTGCCCGCTGCATCCAAACGAGACGCCGCGAACAATTACAAAGGCCTCTGGCGCACGCTCACGTTTGGCCTGGCATTCCTCAAGAATGGCATTTCACTCTGCGCAAAATTGTTTCGCCTGCCGGAGTTGGATGCGGTGATCGTCGGCTATCCCGGCTATTTCGACGTTCCACTGGCCAAGTTTTATACCAAACGCAAACGCATTCCATTAATTTTCAACGTTCATATTTCGCTTTATGAAACGTTGGTGGTGGATCGCGGCTATGTTGAGGCGCATTCGCTGCAAGCGAAATGGTTGAAATGGTATGATCGGTTTCTGTTTCGTTTGTCCGATACTGTGCTCACGGATACGCTCTCGCATGCGAAGTATTTCGCCCAACTTTACAACCTTCCTCTTGAAAAATTCCGGCGGGTATTCATTGGAGCAGACCCGCTCTTTCGCCCGCAGCAGAAGAGGGCAAGTCGGGATTGCACCGTGCTGTTCTACGGCACATTTATTCCGCTGCAAGGCATAGAATATATCGTGCAGGCCGCGCATCTTTTACGCAACAAAAAAGACTTGCGCTTTGAAATCATCGGGCGCGGGCAAACCAAGGCGGAAATCATCCGTCTCGCGCAGGAACTTAACGTGACGAACATCACGTTTATCGATTGGGTCAGTCGCGAGGAACTGGTTGATCGCATTGCGCAAGCCGACATTTGTCTCGGCGGCCAGTTCGGTGTGACGCCGAAAGCGGAGCTGGTCATCGGCTATAAATGCTTTCAAATGATCGCAATGGGCAAAGCCGTGATCGTGAGCGATTCGCCGGGGAATCGGGAATTGCTGCAGCATGAAAAAAATTGCGTCATGTGCCCCGCCGGTGATGCAGAAGCATTAGCGGAGATGATCCAATATCTGAAAAACAATGAGGCGCTGCGGCGGCGCATTGCTGAGGAAAGCCGCAGAACTTTTGAAGAACATTGCAATCTCAATCGCATCGGAGAGGAGATTAGCAGAATTGCAATGAGTGTGACGCCGGAAACGACGGCTGATTTCGCGGATAACGCGGCGGCTGCCAGAACAGCACAAGCTTCACTGAACGCATAGGATGAATGACGATCATGTTATGGCGCGGCGCATTTTTGCTTCTTCTCGGACAGATACTGTTTCTCGCGAGCGGTTATGGCGTTAGCGTGGTGCTAGCGCGCTGGCTCGGCCCGGAAGAGTTTGGCGCTTATGGCATTGTGTACTCGTTGTTGATGGTGTTCGAGCTCTGTGTGGTGGCCGGCATTCCCAATGCGCTGCAACGGTTTGTCGGCGAAAACCCCACAAAAGCGTTTGCCCTGCATCGCGTGATGTTACGCTGGCAGATAGTCTATACCGCAGTTGTGTTCGGCCTCGCTTTTTTAACAGCACGCTTTTTTCTCGGCATATTCAATGACTCGCGCCTTGCCGCGATATTGCAGATTGCCATTATTGATATTTTGTTTTTCAGCTTTTATTGGTATTACGCCGGCATGCAAATTGGGCTGAAGAATTTTGGCCGGCAGACCGTTATTGCCAGCGTCTACTCCGTTTCCAAGTTTGCGTTTATCACGCTTCTCTTGCTTGGGGGGTACGGCGTGACCGGCGCTTTTATTGGAAATATTTTGGGATCGCTGTGTGGTTTGGCGCTGGGAATGTGGTGGACGCGTCTACCGAAACAATCTGCCGAGATTTCAAAGCCAGAGTTGCTGCACTTCATTGTCCCGAATATTCTGTACTCAATCGGCATGAATTTATTTTTTTATATTGATCTCTGGGCGGTGAAATATTATATGAGCGAAGCCATGGTCGGATTCTATAATGCGGCATCGACCATCGGTCGCATTCCCTACTCGTTTGCGATTGCCCTGGCCGGTGCGCTATTGCCGTCGCTGGCATTTGCCGTTGCTCAAAGCCAAAAACGCGAGAGTGAACATATCATTCGCCAGGCCCTGCGTCTGACGTTGCTGACGGTTTTGCCGGCGCTGGCGCTGGTGTCTTCCTCGGCAACCCCCATTGCAACTATGTTCTTTGGCGAAGCTTACGCCGGCGCCGGAGGCATTCTGAGAGTGCTGATGGCGGGTTTGTCGATCTACGCCATCTTCATGGTGGTGAATACGATTGCCATGGCCAAGGGCGGCATGAAAATGTGTACCATCATTGTATTCGCCTTATTGCCGCTTGACGTGTTGCTCAATTGGTATTGTGTTCCCCGCTGGGGCACCGTCGGCGCGGCGGCGGCAACAACAGCAACCATGTTGATGGGCGTGATCGCCAACTCACTTTATGTCAAAAGAATTTTTAACGCCTTCATCAACCTCCGTTCGCTTGTTCGCATTTTGTTTGCTGCGACAACGGTTTTCGCGCTCTCCCATTTCATTCCGACCAACAATGCCTGGGAGCTGCTCGCGAAGTTTGCCGTACTCATGATTTTTTATATTCTACTGTTGAGAGTGTTCGGCGAGGTCGATCAAAATGATATTGCCCAGATCAAGAATACCTTTTCAGCAAAATTCGGTAATCGCAAAACGGAAACGCCAAAACCGGAAGTGTATGCCGCCGCGCTGGAGTCGTGAGAATCGCCATGTCAAAAACAGAAAAACATTTGCTTTGCGTTTCTTATCACTCCACCGTGCCGCACAACACCGGCGCGAATGTGCGCATGCTGAATCTATTGCAGCATCTCGAAAATTTGCGCCCGGTTTTGCTTGCGCCTGCGCCGCAAGAGAATGATCTCGAGCATCGTATGTTTGCGCCGATGCAATTTCCGCAGATCATTCGAAAAACCTTCGGATTCAATCCCGCCATTTTGGGTTGTTATGGCAACGGCGTATTTCAACGGGCCATGCGCGCCATTTCGGATATCGAGGTCTCTGCGGTGCAATGCGAACATTTGTGGTCGTTTCCTTTGGCACAGCGGCTTGCGCGCGCGCGGCAGGCGCCGTTGATCCTGATCGAGCACAATGTTGAAGTTATTTATGTCGAACGCGCCTATCGCATGCCGCTGTTTACGCAGATCACCGCGCGCCTCGAGCGCAAAGCCATTCACGCCAGTGATCGCGTTGTCGTATGTTCAGAAATCGACGCCGGGCATTTGAGCGCGCGCTTTGGCATTTCTCCGGAAAAGATTTGGATCGTGCCGAACGGCATCAACCTGCCGGAGATTCGACAAAAACATTCGAGAGAAACGCTGCCAGCACCGCTGCGCGACAAAACGTTTGTGCTGTTTCTCGGCAAAACGAATTATCCCCCCAATGCCGAAGCCATTCGCGTGATTGCCGAAGAGCTGGCGCCGCGCGCGCAGGCGCAAAATCGTGATCTCGTGTTTGTGGTGGTGGGCGGGCCGCAATCCCCCGATTACAGCCGCGTTAATCAAGGCTTGGCGTTCACCGGCTTTGTGGAAGACTTGCAACCCTTGCTGCACCATGCGGCGGCTTGCATTGCGCCGTTGCTTTCCGGATCCGGCACACGCTTGAAGATTCTCGAGTATGCAGCCCATGCCAAGCCAATAGTTGCCACACGCGTGGCCGCAGAAGGCCTGAACTTTGCGGATGGCAAAGAAATTATTTTTGCGGATGACTGGGATGATTTCGTGCGCGCCGTGTGCGCCATCGTTGACGGTAAACTTGATCAAAACACAATAGCGAATCTTGCCTATCAAAAAGTGGTGAACGAATATCAATGGCAGGCAATTGCGGCCGGCTATCAAAAGCGTTTGCAAGAGTTGATTGATCTGTCTTCGCCCTCACGTGAAGCCAGCGCAAGAAACGCATTGCCGCGCGCCGCACGCTCGCACAAAGCCTGGCCGCGCGAAAATCACGCAAAACTGCACGTTTGAACTAAAAAGACAAACAAGAGCAAGGATTATTACGGTTTCACCTCATATGCACAAAACCTCGCAACAAATCGAAATGCCCAGGGGTTTGAGTTATTTCTTCTTGTTTGGCATTTTAGCCGTGGGCATTTTCATGCGGTTTTATCAATTGCATGTCTCGAGCATCTGGATTGACGAACTCAATCATTATTATGCCGCCGACTCCCTGGTGAAAACGGGGGAAGCTGTTTTCCCCTCGGGCGAACCGAATGAACGCGCGCTGTGGTATTCCCAACTGGTGGCGCTCTCATTTCGCCTGTTCGGCGC